>NZ_WMEU01000001.1:900342-1200456 GCF_009856295.1 Pontibacillus yanchengensis
TTATTACATCAATATCTTCTACATGGCCTATAATGCTAGAGATAGTAACAGACTGTTGTGGTTCCAAATATTTTTTGACAGGAGTAAATGCGCAAGGTACTTTATTAGCTGTAACTTGTGAAAAAGTAGCTAACTCATCCAAGGAATGTTGGATAAACCCTTCTGGATAACGAAGCGAGCTTTCTGTACCAAATAAGATATCTGCATCGACAATTGGAGACTGTAGCTGCTTATCATCTGTGAAAGATAGGTAAAAATGGCCTTTAGTCACTTCCTCTACCTTTGCTTCATCCCCAATACTTGCTCGAACATGATAAAAGGGAATGCTGTTCTCTAGGTTATACACTTCCATCCAACTTCTTAATAGGTTTCCTACTTCCTTATAAGCCATATTTTCAACCCCATAAGGAAGAACCTCCGGCATACCATCCACGACTTCCAAATCCAAGGGTGTGTCATTAAGGTTGGTAATTTCCACTTTTCGAACGAGTCCAGCGAAATGATCATGAGGAATTTGAAAATAGTTTACCGTTACGTTTATTCCGACTTCTGGATTGATTTCCTCAATTGTTAGCCGATTTTCTTTTATATACATGTTTCGTTGAATGTGTTCCGTATCTACATCAGGACTAAAGGGCTCTATTAGGCGCTCCTGATTCTTCAATTTAACAAACGTTCTAAAGCCGTTTTTCGATACATTGCGATAGGCAATACTCGCAGGTGAAAATTCCATAATAGGAGAATTTTTATTTTCTATTCCAAAGCTACAAATGCCTTGACCTCTATTCACGTAGAACGCCCACATTGGAATCCCTTTTACACCTGCAATCCCGGGTAGGAAACTAGAAAATGTCTTTGCCTTATCAAAGTTTTCAATAACAAATCCTTTTTGTGCATCATAATAATAGTGGCTTTTCCTCATAAACATGATACCTCCTTATCCATAATAAATTATCCGTTAACAATATAAGTAGCGATGGAATGGGCAGGGAGTTCAAAATGTATAAGATGATCACAGTCCCCTAAAGAGAATGCTTGGTGCTCATCAGACTCATTCATTACGACTACGGCAATGCTACCGTCCTTGTTTCTAAATGACGTAGTTTCTAAAACATCATGGTGATTGGTAACCCCAATTCGAAGAGCTCCAGGACGAATGAATTTACTAAAATGTCCAATATAATAGTACGAACTGTTGTAATGAAGTTCATTTGTTTTGGTATCGGCAATGATTGGAGCGTCACAAAGGTTTTGGACGTGGTTAGGACCACCATCTTCATTAAGAACCATGTTCCAATCCAAGTAACCTTCAGTCCAATTATTTAAATCACCAATCATATTTCTTCCATATCGCTCACCTGTGAACCATTCACCTAGCTTTACTCCACCTTCTTGGCAACCTTCCGTGAACAAAAGATGTTTATCTGGGAATCGGTTATGCACCTCTCCAACTTGCTCGAAATCTTCACTCACATACCAATGAAAACCAGTTCCCCATACATATTTTGCTGCTTCAGGGTCAGACAAAACAGTGGAAGCTCTCTCAACGATTTGATCACGGTTATGATCCCAGATGAGGATATTAATATCCTCTAGTCCATTCTCATGCAGTGTAGGTCCGAGATGATTTTTCACAAAGTCTCGTTCTTCCTCAGCAGAATAAATACAAGAATCCCAAACTTGGACAGCTGCTGGTTCGTTTTGAACAGAAACGCCCCATATCTCCAATCCTTCCCGTTGATATTCCTGGATAAATGTTGCATAGTACTTCGCCCATGTTTGTTGGTACTCTGGTAAAAGCTGTCCACCGTTATTCATATCTTGATTTGTTTTCATCCAAGCAGGAGGACTCCAAGGAGATGCTAGAAGTGGGATCGTGTCTCCCTTCACTTTCATAGCATCCTTCAAGAGTGGGAGAACCCATTTGTGATCTCGAGAAATATCGAATGTAGCTAAGTCAACATCTCCTTCTTGAACATACGTATAATTCTCTAAAGCGAAATCGCAACTATGAATATGAACACGACCAATGTTGTACCCAATACCCTCATTTTGATCAAAATATTTGTGCAGTACCTCTGCTCGTTTATCCTCAGACATCTGACTAAGTGTGTAAGCCGTAGCTTCCGTAAAGGCCCCTCCAAATCCAAAGATAGATTGATAGGTTATGGAGGGATCGATACAAATATCTGCTTCCTGATTATCCGACGTAAACGACACTGTTTCCTTTTCTGTTAACCGATCTTCCGTATCTCGTGCCGTTACAATTTGTTTTACTGTTCTCATTCTTTCACTCCTCCCATGAACGAAACCGGTTTCTATTTTACCTAAAGTTGTCTACTATGAACAATCTCTGCATATCGTTTGGCACTGTCTTTCATATACCTTTTCTGGGTTTGAAAGTCGACATACGTAATTCCAAACCGTTTATCATAGCCAAATGCCCACTCAAAATTATCAAGCAGCGACCACAAGTAATAGCCTTGAATGTTCATCCCTTCCTCATTTAAGGCAGATATGGCTTCAATATGTTGCTCCATATAATCTCTTCGTTCTACATCCTTCACGGTTCCATCTTCCTCAAGGACATCTTGAAATGCAGCCCCATTCTCCGTAATATATATAGGCAAGTCTGTAAAATCCCTTCTAAGGGTGCGAATTAGTTCTTTGAATTCATTCGGGGATACATCCCATCCCATACCAGTTTTAGGATAATCTGATTCTGCTGGCTCAAATAGAAGTGGTGAGTTAGTAGAATAACGAATTAACGCTCGATTATAAAAATTAATTCCAAAAAAATCACATGGACTTGCAATGGTACCCATATCTCCTTCTTGAATAAAATCAAAGCTTGAGACTTGCTTAGAGTATAAATTCAACATATCTTTTGGATAGCTAGCTTTGAATACTGGATCTAAAAACCAACGATTCAGATATCCATCATAATTATTTGCCGCAAGTTCATCTTCTACACGTTCACTAGCAGGATAAACAGGGGAAAGATTCAACGTGATTCCAATAGGTTTAGTTAAGTGAAGCTGATTTTTATAAAGCTCTACAGCTTTGCCATGAGATAGCAGCAAATGATGAGAAACTCTTACTGCCTCGTCCAAATTCGTATGACCTGGTGCGTGAACTCCTTCATAATAACCCAAAAGTGCTGCACACCACGGTTCATTATGAGTAATCCACATTGAGACAAGATCATCTAACTCTTCGAAACATTTTTCTGCGTATTCTAAAAACCATTGTACAGAATCCCGATTTACCCATCCACCTTTATCATATGCCCATTTCGGCATATCCCAGTGATATAGGGTTACGAAAGGTTTAATCCCTGCTTCCGTTAGCTTTTTAGCCAATTTCTTATAAAACTCCATACCTTCTGGATTATATTGGCCTTCGCTAGGAAAAACCCTTGGCCATGATATGGAAAACCTATAAGAGTCAACACCAAGTGCCTTAATGATCTCTATATCTTCCTCAAAACGATGGTAATGATCACAGGCTACATCACCAGTATCCCCATTCCAAACTTTCCCTGGTGTTTTTGAAAACTCATCCCATATAGACGGAGTTCTTCCCCCTTCGGTAGCCGCACCCTCAATCTGATAGGAAGACGTTGCGGTTCCAAAAATAAAATCCTTTGAAAATGTCTGCATGCTCTACACCTCTTCTATTATTCTTTTACAGATCCAGCTGAAATACTGCTTATGATATATTTAGAGAAGAACAAGAAGGCTACCATAATTGGTACAACCGAGATTGCAATTCCTATATACATAGAGCCTAAATTCTGTGCAACTTGCGAACCTTTTAAGAAACCCATTAATACTGGTAGCGTAAATTTCTCTGGTGAAAACAGAACAACCAATGGAACAATATAATTATTCCAAGATCCGATAAACGTAAAGATAGACATAGTAGCTACTGCCGGCATCATTATCGGAAGTGCAATCGTATGGAAGATTTTCAATTCACTTGCCCCATCCATTCGCGCTGCTTCTAATAGTGTTGGATGTAAGGTAGTTGCTAAATACTGTCTTAAGAAGAACACTACGAATGGACTTGCTATAGCTGGAACAATTAATGGAATAAATGTATCAAGGGTACCAATAAATTTATTTAATTCATAAAAACCAATTAAACCTAGTTGGCCAGGTACCATCATCATCAATAACATAAAAATGAATAGCGGGTTTTTACCCTTAAAGTTATAAACCGCAAACCCAAATGCAGTTAAGGCAGAAAAATACCCACTAAGAACCGTGACTGATACAGAAACAATTAAGCTATTCTTAAACCCAAGCCAAATGTTCACGTAATCCATCATTGTTTGATAGTTCTCAATTAACGAACTTCCTGGTAAAAAAGAGAAGCCTGATAGAATCTCTTTCGTATCTCGTGTGGCATTTACAATCATCATGTAAAAAGGCAGGGCACTGATTACAGCTAACAGAACTAAGCATACATAGACGATCAGTTTGGTATATTGCTTTCTAGTCATCTTATAACCCCCCTATTCTTTGACACTTTTACGATACATAGATTTAAATGTAATAGCTGAAAAGATTACTGTAATAAGGAATAATGCATATGCAATGGTCGCTGCATAGCCATAATTGTTATAACGGAATGCTTGGTTGTATAAATACAATACCATCGTGTTCAGGGAGCCTTCTGGTGCTCCTAGGCCATCCGTAATAAGCATTGGTAAATCAAATAATTGTAGACCACCAATTAAAGAAGTAATCATGACATATAACATAATTGGTTTCAGAAGAGGCAGCGTTATATGTACAAAAGTTTGCCATCGGTTAGCCCCATCAATTAATGCAGCTTCATATAATTCTCCCGGGATACCTGATACCCCTGCCATCAATACAATAAAGGTGTAACCAAACCACATCCACGTAAGAATAAGTGCCACAGAAACCTGAGCAGTTACAGGTTGATTTAACCAATTAATTGGCTCTGAGATAAGCCCTATCTGCTGTAGAAACATATTCACAGAACCGTGACGCCAATCTAGCATAATACTAAATAGAATTGCGACAGAACTTATAGTTATTAAGTTTGGTAGATAGAAAATGGCTCTAAAAAATCCAAGCCCTTTAATCTTAAATCGGAGATCTGAAAACAATGCTGCTAATAACAATGCAATCCCTAACTGGAGGGCGAAGTTTAATCCCCATATTTTCCACGTATTGAAGAAAGCCTCATAAAAATAGCTATCTGAAAAAATACGAATATAGTTAGTAAGCCCAATAAATTCAGGGGTTCCGTATCCCTCATAGCTAGTAAAGGTGTAGTAAAAGGTAAGCAGAACCGGATAGATATTAAAAACCAGAAAGATTGCAAAAAATGGCGCTATAAAGAAGTATCCTTTGTGATCTAATTTTTTCATATAGCACTCCTTCTTTCTCTTAGGCTAAAGAAATGCACAAGCACTTTGCATCCCTCGGAAAGACTTAAAAAGTCTAGACGTTGCAAATTTTCCACAGAGATGACTTACCTATAAACCCAATAGAGGATAGGCGTTAGAGATAGACATTTATAAGCCAAAGTTAAACTTTTAATACGTTTAAAGAGAAATTGGGATAAAAGCAATTGCTTATATCCCAATTTGTGTCTGTATCATAGTGCACTTATTGAGGCAATTTTAATTCTGGATATGCGTTTTTAACTTGCTTGTAAAACTCATTAACAGCTTCTTCTTTGGTTTTCTTCCCGTCAACATACTCTAGAACTTGACCACCTAGCAACGTATCAATTTGCTGGTCATATTTCGTTACAATACCAGCCTCAATTTTTTCTGCCTGGTCAAGAAAGAAAGTATAGTTATTTTGACCATCCAAGAAAGGCTCACTGAAATCATCTTTAATTTTCTCTGTTACAGGAAGATAGGAAAGCACGTCTCCTGTTTCTTTAGCCCAGTCTGTTAAGAATTCTTCTTCATGTGTCATCATCTTCACGAAATCCCATGCAAGCTCTTTATTTTTAGAACCGCTATAAATCCCTAACCAAGTACCACCCCAGAAATAAGGAGAAGGTCCATTCGTAACTGCCCAATCACCAGAAGTATCTTCAGCGTTTATTTTTAGAACACTGTGTAATCCCCAAGTTGGAAGAGCGTAAGAAAATACTTCTGTTTGACCAGTTGCTTCTTGCTCCCCCTCTTCTCCATCTTTATCTATACCAATTGGACCATTCATAGATTCAATCCATGTAGGAGACCATTCTGGTGCAAAAGCTGTGTATTCTTTATCACGTAATTTTTTAGCATGATCAAAGTAATTCAACTTCGCATCTGTCATGATTAGTTCATTATTTTCATTTACCCATGGTTGTGGTTCTTCACCTTTTGAGAACCAACGAATAGCTCCTTCATCTGGGAACAAGCTATATCCTTTTTCTTTCATTTTCTCGCCTACTTCAAATACACCATCCCAAGAAGACATCATTTCGCCCACTTCATTAGGATCATCCGTTCCTAGCACTTCAGTTGCGATACTTCTACGATAGAAAATACCACCAGGTGTAGTTTGCCATGAAAGCGCTTTGACGTTACCTTCTGAATCTTTACCTAAATCAAATACATAATCAACATAATCATCTGATAATTGGTCAGCATTATAAGGTTCTTCAGACAAGTTTTCCCAATAATTTCGATCTGTCCATTGCTTTAAGAAAGCAATTTCACCAGTAAAAACATCAGGTGCACCTACTCCACTTTCTAAGACTGGCTTCAACTTAGTAGGATAATCAGCAATAGGGACAATGGTTAACTCAACCTTAACGCCATTTCTTTCTTCAAATGTTTTGATTGGCTCTTTTAATTCATCGGTAAACGACCAAACCTTAAGAACATCATCCTTTGAATCAGAATCTGAACCAGAATTAGCATTTGTGTCAGATGAACAAGCAGCAGAAACAAGTAACGTAAGTACTAACATTAAATACAAACCAAACCTTTTTTTCACAAGGAAAACCTCCTAGTATTTTTTTAATGTATTAGAAAGGCAATCAAGCCTTAGACTAATCAACCTAATTGAAACCGGTTTCGTATAATTTTAAAAAAAGAGCTTTATGCATGTAATGTATTCGAAATCGGTTTCGAAATCATTGAAAAAAATTATATGCTACTACAAGAATGTCTTTCCACTAATTCTACAGGTATTATATGATGTTCTATACATTTTTCTTTTTCATTAATTTGTTTAACTAGTAGTTTTGCAGATTCAATACCTATCAAATCTGTCTTTTGTCTAATCGTAGTTAATGGTGGATGAACGTATTGAGATAATTCAATATCATCGTATCCTATAACTGATATATCTTCTGGTACGTGTAAACCATGGTTGCGAATGGCTTCTATGGCACCTATCGCCATACTATCTCCAGCTGCATACACAGCAGTTGGACGATTCATTAAAGCGAGTAATTTCTCCATCGCTTCATACCCACCATCTCTTGAAAAATACCTTCCATTCTCAATGTACTCTTCTCGAACGGGTATCCCTAAGTTTGTTAAAGTATGTTTATACCCCAGCATTCTTTGTTCTCCAGCATGAGTGGATTGGTGTCCCCTAATGTGTGCGATTGCACGATGACCAAGTCCGTATAAGTACTCTACTGCTTGTCTACTACCATCTAAATTATCTGAATAGACTGCGCTTGATTCTTTACTATTAAGATCAATAACAACACTAGGAATTGAATTTTCTATTAATTCTTGAACTTGTTCGTCATCGTAGGTTGAACAGACAATAACCACACCATCTACTCCTCTATAACGAAAGTGATCCAAATAACTTTTCTTTTGATTACTAATGCTTCTAGATGCAAAGAGTAGATCATACCCTAAGAGTTCAACTTGCTTTCGAAAGCTTTCAATGACAGCATTGAAGAAAGGATGCTTCATCCCGATACCTAATGACTCAATAAATACTACACCAATTGTCCAGGATTTTTTAGTCGTTAAGGATCTGGCATGAGAGTTAGGCAAATATCCTGTTTCTTCCATAGCTAATTGAATAGCTTTCTTGGTTTTTTCACTAACATCTTGATAATTATTAATGACTTTGGATACTGTTGTAACAGAATAACCTGTCTTTTTTGCTATATCATAAATGGTAACCATTGCAACCACCTCATCATTTCGAAAGCGCTTTCGTTAAATTTATTATAGTTTCAAACTTCATAGATTACAAGAAAAATTTTCAAAAAATTTGACTATATTTTCATTTTGTGAATTTATTGCGAAGAAAAGCGTTAGCGCCTGTTTTGCGACGTACAAACTGTACGGCTCCGTATGAGATAAAGGAAACACGAAGAGCGGTAACGATTCGATGTTGACTTATCGTAAGGAGGTGCAAGAAGTTTGATGGACATTGGGTACTGGAGCTAGATATGGCACCTAAATTTTCTCCCTCTTTTCTTACGAAAAAAATCAAGCTCCCCCTTAGCAGGAGAAGCTTGATTTTTACAACTTCATCGATACCTTTGTGGTAAGATGACACACAAATTGTTCTTTATCAATTGCGATTTCGTTTCCGGTTTTTAAGTTAGGATCAACATCGTGCCACTGCTTCATCATAGTAGAAGAGAAATTCACCACGCCAAGGCCTACTTCAACATTCGCTTCATCCAAAATACGTACAACCGCCCCTTTCTCAAAACTGCCTCGAACTGTGTCGACATCTTTAGGATGTATATCGACTTCTTCCTCGATAATTTCTCCAACACGACTGTTTTTCAATACCAATTCGCCTTCTGGACCAGAATTAAATGCTATCCATTGTTGTTTCTTATCAAGATTAAGCGAATCAGGGTTGGGATCAAAGTAAGTTCCTCTTGCATGCAAGTGAGCTGCATCATAGATTATATTGGATACGGTGGCTCTGCCTAAAAATGCTGATATACCAGAAGCCATCGCAATTTTGAAAGCATCGATTTTCGACCTCATTCCACCAGTTCCAACACTACTACCTGAACCTCCAGCTACGCTTTCTATTTCCTCGGTAATATCATAAACATGTTCAATAAGCTTCGAGTCGCTAGATTTTGGATCTCCATCATAAAGACCATCTACATCAGAGAGAACAATTAACTGATTTGCATCTACTAATGCAGCCACTTTTGCAGATAACGTATCATTGTCGCCAAATTTCAGTTCATCTGTGGTGACGGAGTCGTTCTCATTCACAATAGGGATAACACCGCGTTCTAATAACACATTTATCGTATTTTGAGCATTATTGTATCGCTCTTCGTTCGCAAGGTCGCTACGTGTTAATAAAATTTGTGATGCAATATATCCATGAGATACAAATAGTTCAGAGTAAGTCTCCATTAGCAAGCCTTGGCCAATAGATGCTGCAGCTTGGCGTTCGGGCAAAGTGTCAGGTCTTGTTAAACATCCTAACTTCCGATAGCCCGCAGCAACCGCTCCGGATGATACGAGTAACACTTCGTATCCTTCATCTTTCAACAACACTACTTCGTTAATTAACTTCTCTAGCTTTCGTCGGCTTAATTCTCCTTGAGAACTAGTTAACGAACTGCTGCCGATTTTTACGACAATCCGCTTATTTTCTGTGCCGTGTATCATCCACTCACTCCTTTTCTATGGCATGTACATTACATATTTTCATGATAAGAATATGTACGCTTCTTATGAATGAATATTCCTGCTTTTGAATATTTCGAAGAATTAAATATCTTTTATCATATCAAACAAAACATATTTAGCAAGGGGTTTGCGTAATTTTCTCTATAAAAAAATCGAGTGATTCCCGCATAATAATGTATTAATATGAGCGAAACCAGCAGAAATGACTATATTTATGCAAGTTTTTAGGGACTGCAGTGAGCAGAAGCTAAATAAATGCCCAAAAAATTTTATTCTCGAATTCTTTCGCACTACACACTGCAACCCAAAGAAAAGCGCAAGAGCCTTGTTCATCCCCGACAGGCTTAAACAAAGTCTCGTTGTGGCGATATTTACCACAGTAAGGATTTGCTTAAGACCGCAAGGAATAGGAGCTGAACCTAGACATGTAAGTGCCAAATCTTATACTTTCTTTACTTCAAAAAAAGTGCCTCTCCCTAACAAGGAGAGGCACCAATATTCATTTTATCTAATTTGACCTGTTCCAGTCATCATATATTTAATCGTTGTAAGAGCTGGCAGTCCCATGGGGCCACGTGCATGAAGCTTTTGTGTAGAGATACCAATTTCTGCTCCAAATCCTAGCGCCCCACCATCAGTAAAGCGAGTGGAAGCATTATGGTAAAGAGCCGCTGCATCGACTAGTTTCATGAACGTGTCAGCATTCTTTTGGTTTTCCGTAACAATCGCTTCAGAGTGTTTCGTACCATAGATTTCGATATGCTCAATTGCCTCTAGCACATCTGATACAGTCTTCACGGCAATATCTCTGCTTAAATATTCATTCGCCCAATCTTCTTCCGTTGCTGCATCAGATCCTGGGATAAGAGCTTGAGCGTACTCATCAGCATGGGCATGAATGCCATGTTCTGCTAGTGCGTTTTTGAACGCTTCTTGATGCTCTTGTAACCAGTCCTGATGTACAATAACTGTTTCAGCTGCATTACAAACCGCTGGTCGATCGGTTTTCGCATTAACGAGAATACTTAGTGCTTTCTCCACATCAGCTTCCTTATCGATGTAGATATGGCAATTCCCTACTCCTGTTTCTAGTACTGGAACAGTTGCATTATCTACTACGGCATTAATTAAAGACTCACCTCCACGAGGGATTAACACATCAATATGCTCTTTCATCGTAAAGAGTTGCTGTGTTGCTTCCCGATCAGTGCTATCGATGAATTGAATCGCATCTTCTGAAATTCGTGTTTCAGCTAAAGCAGAGCGCATTACTTCTACAATAGCTTTGTTGGAAGCAATTGCTGAAGAGCCACCTTTTAGCACAATGGCATTACCTGATTTCAATGCGAGTCCTGTCGCATCAACTGTTACGTTTGGACGAGCCTCATAAATCATACCGATTACACCAAGTGGTACGGTAACTTGTTGGACATCAAGTCCGTTGTCTAAAGTCCATTGGGATTTTACGATTCCATTTGGATCTTCAAGCTCAGCTACATCACGTAGTCCTTGCGCAAATTCCAATACACGGTCTTTGGATAAGGCTAGGCGATCCATAAAAGCATCATCAAAGTTCTTTTTACGCCCTTCTTCTAAATCAACTTCATTTGCCTTTAGAATTAGTTCATATTCTGTTTCCAGACGAGCTGCAACTTTGCGTAATGCTTCGTTTTTCTCTTCTGTTGAAAGAATGGCTAATAGTTTTGAAGCTTTCTGTGCTTTCATGGCTTGTTCTTTGACAGTTAACGATTGTTTAGTAGTAGTCATGACATCCTCCTTTATGATTTAAACGCTAGCAGGTACTGATATTTCGAGATGACATACCAGATGCTCACTCTCGACTGCTGCTTCTTGACCAGCTTCAAATTGAGTATCGACTTCTTGATACTTTCTAAATGTTTCCGAAGAATAATTAACAACACCGAGTCCTACTTCGTTACCACCCACGTCAATAATTCGAACTACGGATCCTTTGTCAAAATCACCTTTAACACTGTGAACACTTGCTGGAGAAAGACTTTCCTTCCCATCTACAATCATTTCAACAGTGCTCTCTTCAATAATCAGTTCACCTTCTGGACCTGAGTTGAAGGCAATCCATTGCTGCTTCTGATCAAGGTTATTTGTTTCTGCTTTTGGTTCAAAATACGTGCCATTTGCTTTCTGGTAAACAGCATCATAGACGATATTTGGGACACTTGCTTTTCCTATAAAAGATGTAATACCCGACGCCATTGCAATTTTAAAGGCATCTATTTTTGATCTCATTCCTCCTGTCCCCACTGAACTACCAGCATCTCCGGCGACTGCTTCAATTTCTGGTGTTATTTGATGAACTCGTTCAATCAGGCTCGCATCAGGGTTAGTGTTTGGATTATCATCATACAATCCTTCAATGTCTGAAAGGATAACAAGCTGGTCTGCATCTACTAATCCAGCAACCTTTGCAGATAGTGTATCATTATCACCAAACTTAAGAAAATCCATAGTTATCGTATCATTTTCGTTAACAATTGGGATAATACCTCTTTCTAATAAAACATTTATTGTGTTTCTTGCATTGTTATATCGACTCTCATCAGAAAAATCACTACGCGTAATCAAAATTTGCGACGCGATATAACCGTGAGAAATAAATAAATCAGAGTAGGATTCAATAAGCAATCCTTGACCTATGGACGCTGCAGCTTGTTTTTCAGGAAGTTTTGTTGGACGAGATAAGCAACCTAGTTTACGATAGCCTGCCGCAACGGCTCCTGATGATACAAGCAGTACTTCATGGCCTTCATCTTTTAACTGAACGACCTCATCTACTAATTTCTCTAGCTTTCTACGACTAATTTCTCCGTGTAAACTCGTTAATGAACTACTACCAATTTTAATGACTATGCGTTTCTTTTTCATATCTGACATGACCCATTCACTCCTTATCGTTCTTTACCTTTACCAATGATTTTTTTGTTCCTAGTATTATTGAATTGTGTAATGAGCTACCTATGAATGGACGATGGTTTGTTGTTGTAGTTGTTCGCTAAGTTGTTTTGAACGTCTCGCTGCACCTATAACGGCAGCACTAATTGCTTCTCCCCCACCATGAGCATTTAAAGCATCAAGACCGGCAGCTGTCGTACCATTTGGAGACGTTACTTTTTCACGTAATTCTGTAGGTGTATCCTCTTGTTCTAGCATCATTTTGGCTGCACCTAGAATCGTTTGTGCACCAATGTTTCGTGCCATTTCTTTGCTGAGGCCCTGTTCATGGCCAACTTGTTCTATGTGCTCCATTAAGTTATAAAAATAAGCTGGTCCGCTACCTGCGATTCCCGTGAAGACATCCATTTGTTCTTCATCGATAATGTAGGTTTCACCAATGCTTTCCATAAGGGATCGTACAAGCTTTACTTGTTGAAAAGGAGTGTAATTTCCAGGAGATATAGCGGTTGCAGATTCTCTTAACGTGCTTGATGTATTAGGCATAACACGTATAACCTGTTGTGGCTGTTGAAGTTGTTCTTCCATATAAGAAGTGGAGATACCAGCTAATACCGAAACAAGCACTTGGTCACTACGTATTTTCGGTTGCAAATCCGTTAACACAGATTCGATATCCTTTGGTTTCATAGCAAGGATAAAGACATCTACGTCTTCATGCTGTAAGTCGTCTCGGTTTACTGGTTTAATACCGTATTTCACTTTTAGTTCCTGTAGACGATTATGATTGCTGCGATTACTTACAATGATTTGTTTCGGAGATAGCGTACCAGATTGCACAATTCCTGCAATCATGGCCTCAGCCATCGATCCGGCACCTAAAAAGGCAATGGTTTGATTCAAAGCGTGCTCACTCTCCTGTTGATTTCCAAATTTTAAAATGTGTTTATTTCAATGTTATTAATCGTAACAAACCACCAAAAATATTCAACAGCATTTCCATAAGTCATGCGGAATAAGTCCAAATAGTTAGGGAAAGCGGTTACATTGAAAGATATATACTACACAGCCATCCTCATCCCCTATTCCACTATCTCATCCCTGAATTTGGGCAGTAAACTATTCCCAGAAATTCTAAAAAGCCTGTCTCACCAGCACTTTAACGCTTTGTTATAGTAAACTGTCATTGTTCTTTTCTTTCTATAAAATAAGGATTAATATTGCAGTTATTCACTAACTTTCAGTATATTAAGGATATTGAATGATTCTATTTATACGAAAAAAGCTAACCCCTGTCTTACTGACAGAAGCTAGCTTACAATGGTTTGTTAAAACATATTTGGGTTGAGTTGTTTCGGTAAGTAGACCGCTAAGTCTGGGAAAAAGGCTACTAACAATAACACCACAACAATGACTGCAATATATGGCATAACTGCTCCAAATGATCGTTCAACCGATAAATCTCCAATTTTCGCTGCCAATAGTAAGCAAAGTCCGTATGGTGGTGTCACCAACCCTACTGCTAGAGTCATTATGGTAACAATACCTAAAAGAACAGGACTTATGTCGAATGACATGGCTATCGGTAGGATAACTGGGATAAATAAAATCATTGCTGGGATGGCATCCATAAATGTACCTACAAATAAGAAAAAGCCAATAACAATAAGCATAAAAATCCATTTGTTATCAACATTACTTGTAAAGAATTCTTGAGCCCAACTTGCTAGTTTGTAATAACTCATTAGCTCACCTAAAGCATTAGCGGCTGCTAGCGCAAACAATGATAGCGAACTTAATAGTAATGTATCAATTAAGATTTGCGGAATATCTTTTAATTTTAATGTCTTATAATAGAACATTGCTACAGCAACTGTGTACAAGGAAGCAAAGGCTGCCGCTTCCGTGGCTGTAAATATACCGGTAATGATACCACCTATTAAAATAACAGGGGTGAATAAGGCTGGGATGGTTTCTAAAAACTGCTTCATAAAATTACTCCATGAAGCTTTTTGATAAGTAGGGTACCCTCTTTTCATTGCTAAAATATACACGATGATCATCATACCCAATCCTACTAAAATACCAGGTATAATCCCAACTAAGAACAGCGCTCCAACCGATACATTGGTAAGACCGGCATAAATAATCATAGGAATGCTTGGTGGGATAATTACACCAATTGTAGAGGAAGCTGCCGTTATTCCGACTGCATTTTCTTTATCGTAACCTTGATTCTTCATGTTTGGTATTAGGATCTTTCCAACACCTGCTGTATCTGCCTGGGAAGCGCCGGAAACCCCCGCAAAAATCATGGAAACAAGTATATTAGCGTGAGCAAGACCTCCTCGAATATGCCCCACGATTGATAAAGAAAAATCAATTAGTTTTTGAGATATTTTTCCACTATTCATAAGATTGGCTGCTAAAATGAACAAAGGTACTGCGAGTAACACGAAAGAATCTAGTCCATTAAACATTTTTACTGGAACAGTGACATTCGGTATATACTCCACATTCATTATCCCCAATAAAGCTACTATTCCAATGACAAATGCTATCGGAATGCCAATAACCATTAACAAGATAAATAACCCAACTAAAATTGGACCAATCATGATGAAGCAGCCTCCTCTCTATTAAACTGTTTAATCGTATTGATTAAATGACCAATCATATAAATGACCATGGTTCCTCCCATAATAGGAACAGAAATCCATACATAGCCCATCTTCATTTCAGAAAGAGATACCCAGTTATAATTCCAGAAATTTTGTACAGCAATAATTCCATAATAGAAAATAGCAAAGCTAAAGGCTAACAAAATCAAATCATTAATGAGTACCAATGTACTTTTGGCCTTCCCTTTTAGCTTCTTCAATAGTAAGTCAAATTTAAAATGCTCTCGACGATTGAGCATGACGGCCGCTCCCATGAAAACAGCCCAAATGAATGAATAATTCGCTACTTCTTCTGTCCATATGGCTGAAATACTAATCATCCTTGTTGTAACCTGTATAACAATGGTGATAAAAAAGATAGACAGGAAAATGGCGCCAATGGTCAGTTGTATTCTTTCTAATAGTTTAATAAACATGCTCTCACTTACCCTCCTTAAAGAAGATAAAAGGGAAGGGCACAAGCTGTGCCCGATCCTTCATCTCTCAGTTAAGCAATTTTATTTCATATCACGAATCTTCTTCAGCATATCCTCTAGCCCAACCTCTTCAGCTACTTTGTCCTGAAGGGGCTTAGCTAGTTCAATAAATGGCTGACGATCAATCTCATTGATTTCAGCTCCATCTTCCTTGGCTTTCTTCTTGTACTCTTCTTCTTGAGAATAAAGAGCTTCACGTTCTTTTTTTACAGCCGCTTCTGCTGCTTTCATGATGGTATCTTTTTGTTCCTTAGAGAAGTTTTCAAATTTCTTACCATTGATTAATAGGAAACGAGTCGTATAGTCATGACCTGTTTCAGTAATATATTTACCATTCTTTGTTTTGTGGTGGTTTTGTTGTACGAAGTATGGATACGCATTTTCTGCTCCGTCTACAACTCCCTGTTGTAGGGCCTGGTATAATTCACCCCATGCAACGGATGTTGGAACCGCTCCTGTCTTTTTCCAGTACTCCGCAACCGCACCTGACGTTTGTGTTCTTAATTTCATACCTTCTAAATCGCTTACAGATTGTAGAGGTTTTTTACCATAATAGTGGCGTACTCCAGCTGTCCAATAACCTAGCAATTTAAAATCATTGTTTGATTTTTCTTTGATGATGTCTGCCATCTTATCTCCAATCTCACCATCTACTACTTTCTCCCAATGATCATAGCTATCGAACATATATGGTAGAGCAAATAAATCAATTTCATCGATACCAGTCTTAGACATAAACCCTGGGGATACTAATACAACATCCGCAGCTCCAAGCTTTAGTTTTTCTACTAATTCAGACTCGCTTGTCCCAAGTGTACCCGCATGGACTTCAACATTCACTTTTCCATTTGACTCTTCTTCAGCAACCTTCTTGAATTCCTTCATCCCGATTTGATAAGGGTTTTCTGGAGACGTTTGGTTATGAGCAGCTACGATTTTAAGACTATCACTACTATCGCTTCCATCTCCGTTATCTGAACTACCCCCTTCACTGTTAGCAGAGCTTCCTCCACCACTGCAACCTGCTAAAGCAAAAACTACAATCAAAATAAGTAACGATAGATATTTTTTCATGACTACATGTCCCCCTCAAATTAGTTATAATGTGTATTCGCTTACGAAGCGCTTAGCTACTTCAGTGACACGATAAAAATCCTCATCCGTGTTAAGTTTATCCGGTTTAACTAATTGACCACCTACACCTACCATTTCCGCTCCTGCTGAAAGATACTGGTTTATATTCTCCTCATGAATCCCCCCTGTAACCATTAATGGGATATGTGGTAATGGACCTTTCAGAGCTTTAATATACTCTGGCCCAGAAACATTAGCTGGAAACACCTTGACTACATCTGCTCCATTTTCATATGCAGTTATTATCTCTGTTGGTGTTAAGGCACCTGGTATACTTGGAATACCATACCTCTTTGTCATCCGAATCGTCTCTTCATTGACAGTTGGGGAAACGATAAATTGCGCCCCTGCCATTATCATCAATCTAGCAGTTTCTGAATCTAGTACAGTTCCCGCCCCTACTAGAATGTCATCAGACGCATGTTCAACTAGCTTTTGTATAACAGAAGAAGCATGCGGTGTTTCAGCAGTAATCTCTACAACTTTCACTCCACCTTCCCGCAATGAATGAACAATCGGTACAATATTTTCCACATTTGTGTTTCGGAGTACAGCAACGATTTTTTCATGCTGTAATCGTTCTACAATCTTCATTGAATTCCCCCTTATTCCAAATTCGCATGTCGTTTCGTCATTTGATCATAATCGGTTTCGCCTTTTTCATTAATAGTAGAAATAATAACTGCGTCTAATAGCAAATGCACAGATTGATCAAATTGATTCCCAAGCGGTTGAACCGTTTCGGGTTCTTCAGGCAAACGCTTTTTCGTAGCAGCAGGTACAACTAAAACACCATCTGCTTTTTTACCAATTTTTGAATCAGGATTGGTTGTCACCAAAAACACCTTTGCTCCTGTTTCTTGAGCCTTATTAGCATATTGATCAATAGATGAAGTAGATCCTGATCCAGAGATCGCTATCAATAAATCATTTTCAGAGATGCTGGGTGTGATGGTCTCACCTGTTACATAAACGTCAAAACCACCGTGCATGAGTCGCATAGCAATTGCTTTGCCCATAAACCCAGATCTTCCTTCACCTGAAATAAAAATACGTTTACTTTCACCAATTGCATGCGATAAATCCATTGCTTGTTTTTCATCGACATTTTGTAAAACACCAGATACTTCATTCGCTACTGTTTGAATAGTATCTTTCATAATTCCGAATCATCTCCTTCATTTGTTCGGCAACTTTCCCTTTATGTTCTTGCTTGGTTATAGCACTTCCGACAATGACGGTATCAGGATTATGCTTCATTACTCTAGGCAAGGAGTCCACTGTAATCCCACCTGCTACAGCTATCTCTAGGTCTTCTTGACCCTTTAAAATGGAGAAATACTCATCCTCTAATTCTCCTGATTTCTGCATGTCTTTTCCGAAATGAAGACTTACTAAATCTACTCCTATTGATTGTATTTCCGTTATTCGTTTGGTATCTGAAACACCAAGCAAATCAACCATTACGCGAGATTCATATTTTTTTGCAACCTTAAGCATATCTATAATAGTTTGATCAGCTGCAAAAGCCATAACAGTCGTTACGTCAGCTCCTGCTTCAAATACTTGTTTTGCTTCGTGGTTACCGGCATCGCAAGTTTTCATATCCGCTACAAGCGTTTTTTCAGGAAAGCGTGCTTTCATATCTCTTACAAAGTCCATTCCATATTCCTTAATGACCCCAGTTCCAATTTCAACCCAGTCGATTTGCTCCCTTGTTTCATTTACAACATCTATACATTCTTCTTTCGTTAATCGATCAAGCGCTAGTTGAATATTCATCTCAAGACACCTCTTTTATCGCTCGATTAATTCTTTTTCTCCCAATTGTGTTAACACTTCATCAAGATACGGTAGACCTTCATTGTCTCCATAAACACTGACAACCATAGAACCTATAGTATTAGCAAAGCGGAGTGTCTTGTCTAATGGAAACCCTTCCAAAAATCCATAAATAAAACCTGCATCGAATCCATCTCCTGCACCTACTGTGTCAACCACTTTCTTGGGTGGAACAGGCTTTGCTGTACACCATTCGCCTTGGTGATAACTAATGGCTCCTTTCTCCCCCCGTTTAATGGCTACAGTTTCAATCCCACGTATATTGCTTTGTTCTACAATCTGGGTAGGTTCTGATGTGTCAAATAGCACCTCAGCTTCATCTTCACCTGTAAGTAAAATATCTACATAAGGTAAAAACTCTATTAATGTTTCTTTAGCTTGTTCCTTACTCCAGAGCTTGAGACGGATATTTGGATCTAAGGAAACGATCACCCCGTTATTTTTTGCTATTTCAATCGCCCTTTTAATGAGCCTTTTATTTTTTTCGCAATCAATAGCTGTAAAAACCCCGGTAATGTGAAGAACCTTTGCATCTTTTATATACGCTTCATCAAGATCCTTCTCTGTTAATGTACTGACTGGGGAGTTCTCACGATAATAAAACGTTCTCCCGGTACCATCTTCCATAACTTCTTTAAAATTCAATGAGGTTGGATAGCCATCCATTAATTGGACTGCACTCATGTCAATTCCTTCGCCCCGAGCAAAGTTAAATATATATCGACCAAACTCATCATTTCCAAGACGACTAATCCATCCTGTACGTAAACCTAATCTAGAACAACCAATTGCAAAATTAAATTCCGCTCCTCCTGCTTTACGCTCAAATGATGAAGAATACCTCATGGGCCCCTTGTGAGATGGGTCTAAAGTAATCATCGCGTCTCCTATTGTTATGATATCTTTCATTTTTCGACCTCCTTTGCTTCGTAATTGCTACTTATACTGAATCTCGACAGACTAGTTCTGGTTCAAATCGATAATCAGGACCATCATCTTTTGATTCCTCTTTTTGTATTTTACTAAGTAACACTTCTGCAGCTTTTTTCCCCATTTTAAATGTCGGTTGAGCAATAGTCGTAATCGTAGGACTATAAAAACTAGCAAATGACACATCATCAATACCTATTACTGCTAGATCTTTAGGCATTGTGAGATTATGCTTTTTAACAAATTTCAATATCTCGATTAGCGCCAGGTCATTCCCAGCTAAAATTGCCTCTGGAGGATTAGGAAGATTCGCCATTTCAATTAGAGCTTCTTGTATCTCACCTATATTTACACTTTTTATATAATCCTCATCAATTGGTAGACCATGTGCTTGCATAGCATTTCTATAGCCTTCTACACGTTCTACTCTTGGAGTTACACTTTGCAAAATTGAAGTTGTTACAATCCCAATTCGTTTATAACCGTTAGATGCAAAATGGTTAATTGCCAATGTTGATGCTTTTTCGTTATCCAACATGATGGACGAAATCGGAATACCATCTACGGATCGGTCAACAAAAACAACTGGATAATTTTCTTCAAGCATCCTTTTATATAGATCCTTATTACCACCTGTAGGAAAGATAATAAGTCCATCTACTTGTTTTGCTCGAAGCATTTCAATGTAGCGCTTTTCTTTTTTCGGTTCATCATCTGCATTGCAAATGATTGTGTGAAAATCATAGTCATTACAAACATCTTCAATAGATCTACTCACTTCCGTTGAAAAGTTGTGTAGGATGTTAGCTACAATGACACCTATCGTTTTGGTTGATTTCTGTTTCAAACTCCTAGCTACGATATTTGGTTGATAGCCTAATTCCTCAATAACTTCTTCTATTCGTAACTTTGTTTTCTCACCCATGTAGTCGTAGCGTTGATTCAAGTATTGTGAAACAGTACTCCTTGATACTTTAGCTCGCTCTGCTACATCTGATATTGTTATGTTCTTCATCATCGACTCTCCAAAAATCAAATTGATTTAATCGATCGGGGACTATACTAAATCGATTTAGTACTATGCAAAAAATTATAATAAACTCATCTCGAAAAACAATAAATCGATTTACTAAAACGATTTAGTGATATTGTAGATGCTATGTAAGCGTTTTACAACAGGTTTTTTTAATTTTTTGAAAAATATAATATTGTTATTCTCTCAAACCCGCTCCATTAGGCCAATTTTATGAGGTAACAATTCTAGAAACTTTTTTCTAATGCTTTAATAGAATAAAAGCTCAGTGCGCCCGTTTAGCGAGGTATATACTGCGGCGCACACGACGTTGGATTGGTTCGAAGTTACTACTTTATGAGCTGGTTTTAATCGAGCTTCACATAAATCCGCATGAGATAAAGGAAACACGAAGAGCGCAAGCGATTCGATCTTGACTTATCGTAAGCAGGAAGTTTGCTGGGCTGGAGCTGGACATTGCCACTAAAACTTATTAAGTTATACACAAGTCAAAATATTTATAATACGCTAGACAACAAAAAAAGCACACCCTAAACAGGTGTGCTTACTTACCATTATCCCTTTTCATAATACTCACGAACCATTTCATCCATCACCCAATTTGTTCTTTGAGCGCTTTCCCCTGTACTTGGTGAGGTATCCTTACCTAATAGTTCATCAACTATTTTTTGGATGAGGCCTTGTTGAATATGCTTTGGATGTTCAATGTTGAATTCCTGTACACCATTGTCATTCAAAAGGGTGATTGGTGTGTGATCAAAAGTGGAAAATGTGATTTCTCCTTTTGTTCCCACAATGCGATTAATATCCTCATCTTTATAAGAAGAAAAACTCCAAACACCGTTTCCTATTACGCCATTCTTAAAGCGAAAATTGCCACTCACCATATCTTCTGCTGGATAGGCACTAGCTTGATTGGCTGCGAATCCTTTCACTTCTTCAATCGGACTAATTAAGAAATCCAGTAGATCTAACGTATGGGAAGCTAAATCATAGAATAGGCCACCTCCACTTATTTCAGGCTGAACCCTCCATGGCCATTCTCCATTTTCATCTTTTTCCATAAGAGGTTTTGTGTGACGGGACGTAACAAAACGAATGTCACCTATTTCCCCTTTATCAAGTAACTCCTTCACCTTCAAAAAACGTGGCAAGGCCCGGCGATAGAATGCCACATATAAAGGCACTTGTTTCTCCTTACAGTATGTAATCATTTCGGAACATTCTTCAGCGTTCCTCGCCATAGGTTTTTCTACATAAACTGGCTTACCTACTTTGGCTGCCTCTATGGTATAGTCTCTATGATTAGCAGGTGGGGTGGCAATATAAACAGCGTTCACCTCTGGATCATGAATTAAATCTTCTGCTTTATCGTACCATTTCGGAACGTCGTGTCTCTCTGCATAGTCTTTGGCTTTCTCTCCATTTCTTCTCATGACGGCTACTAATGAGCTATTATGCACTTTATCAAAAGCAGGTCCACTTTTGACTTCCGTTACATCACCACAACCGATGATTCCCCATCTAATTTCGTCCATATCTACCACTCCTCTTATTAGTCACTTTAGTTTTCATACTCTCTGCATAACCTATTGGTAGGGATATCAAAACATTTATTTTTCTCGTTGTCTACAATTGCTTCTTACTGCTTACCATTTTTTCATCACTTGATGCCAACAATTACAACTCACGATAATACAAGAAAATATTCCTGTAAAATAACTGCAGTCATGTATAAATCAACACCCCACTCGAATAATAGGTGTAGATGATTAAAATGAGTCCAATAAGAAGAAAACCCTCAAACTCGAAGCAAAAACAAATTGTGAAAAATCCTAAGGACTTTTCACAATTTGAGATATCAGGAATCAATTAAATATAAACCTAATTATCACGATATTTGGCAATAGTCCTGAATTGTTCACAAAAAATGGGGCAGCACTCCCTTACTCCATATTCTATTGCTTTTTTAAGGACATTAGCGAATGAAACAAGGGTAGATGAAATTTTTACCGAACTCTTGTCGAACGGAAAAGGAGAATCAAACCTGGATGGATGAAGTAGATTCCATCATCAAACATTTAGATGTATCAAAGAAATTAAAGCAAATCGATACATTCAAGAACATCGTGAGGGGGCAAACAGCATAAATCGGGATAGTAAAAAACACGAATGAGCTGCACCCATTCGTGTTTTCTTCGTGAATTTATTAGGATGTTTGATTGTACTCAGCCCGTTTTATAAACGAAAGTTCTTCCTCAATGACACCACAAGCAGCACATTGAATACGAACAGATGGACCTTTGTATTGGATGTGCATTGGGGAGACGTTATCGGCAGTATATTCTTCGACAACCTCACCCGTTTGTGGGTCCTTTTTAATGGACGTCGCAACTTGCTCAATCACATTAAAACGTGTTCGATTGGTTTTGCAACTAGGACATAAATAGGGTGCTGTCACGATTATCCCTCCTTTAGTTGTATAGGGATAGTTTGTGTCACTTTCCTATTTTTTACTCAAGGGGAACAAAAGCTCAGGGCGCCCGTTTAGCGACGTACAAACTGCTGTCCACAGGACGTGGGTTGGTTCGATATTGCTGAATTACGCAGCGTTTTTAATCGAACTCCCTATGAATCGTTTTGAGATAAAGGCAACATGAAGAGCGGAAGCGATTCGATGTTGACTTATCGTAAGGAGGTTCAGGAAGTTTGCTAGTCGCTGGGCGCTGGAGCTGGTCGTCGCCTCTATAACTTATTATGTTATGCACAAGCTAACACCTTTTATAATCACTGTATAACAGGAAATTACTCTAGCCAGCCCATACGTCTTTTGCATATACGCCCTCTGATTGTAGTTGCTCTAACCACACCATCGCAGCTTCCTTAGATACTTGATGATAGTCCATGTAGCTAGCCATTAACGTATCCTCAACAGCTGGAGCCATTTCACTTCCATCGCCACACACATATAAACGTGCTCCATGATCAAGCATTTGAATGAGTTCTTGCCCATCCTTTTCAATTAGATGTTGGACGTAGGTTTTTGGTTGATTTTCTAATCGAGAATAAGCGGTGTGAACATGCACAATACCTTCTTGTTCATATTGAGCTAGTTCTTCTTTATATAGATAATCATGCTCAGGATGACGACATCCAAAATAAAGGTGGGCATCACCCAATGAATAACCATTCTGTTTCAACGACTGGCGTGCTTGAAGAAAGCCACGTAGAGGAGCTAGTCCTGTTCCTGGACCCACTAGAATCATTGGGGTCTGGCTATCTTCAGGCAGTTGAAAATTGGATTGAGGTGTGCTTATAAAGCATGCGATATCTTCCCCTTCTTGAACGTTAGCTAAATAGTTGGAAGCCACCCCTTTATACTCACCATGTCCACTCCACGCCTGGTCTCTCACAACGCTTACTGTAATACTCGGACTTTGGACTTGAACACTTGGGGAACTTGAAATAGAGTAGTACCTTGCCTTTAATGGAGGTAAGAGCGCAATAAATCGCTCAAATGGTAGTTCACAAGCTAGATATTGTTCAAGTAAATCAACCATGGTTATGCGTTTTTGAAGTACCTCTTCTTTATAAGCCTCTTCCTCTAACAGTTGCTCCAGCTCTATTTTATGAGGAGGACAAGTCGTATGAGCGGCTAGTTCCCGAAGCTGCGCTCTTGTTACTGGTTCTTGCATTTCAACATAATGAATCAATAAATTTTCCACACTTACAGGCTGTTCTAATGGAAGATGAGACGCTCTTCCGGACCCTCCATGCAAACTAATAAGCGTGTTTGCATCCATTCCAAAACGATGAAGAACTCGATTAACAAGCTCTTGTCTATTTTGCGGGATTACACCTAGGTGATCTCCTTCTTGATAAGTAACACCATTTGGTAAGCGTACTTCTATATGACGTGTACTTCGCTCACTCGCCTCACCTTGCAGCTCAACATTTTTCAACAGTTTCGCTGTGAAGGCTTGATGGTTTTTTGCTAGTGGCGTTGCCGTAACCCCGCTCACAATTTCCATTGATAGACCATTACTTCCATCGTCTTGTTCTGCATTTAGTTGAATATCTAATACTTCAGCTATATTGGACCATAGGTGCTCATCCCAATTTTCATACTGTCCTTCAAAGTCGTCACTCGCATCTCCTTCCCCTCGTTCAGATAAGCGAGTAGCTCCTTTTTCAGCCATTTTCTCATCAATAAACGATGGGATACGCTGATATGTGTTTGCCCAGTTGCGATCGCCACATCCAAATACCGCAAAGCGCACACCTTGAAGTTCATTCTGCCCAGCCTGGTCTAGCCAATCAATAAAGGCATGAGCATTGTCTGGTGGATTACCGTTATAGGAGGCAGAGACAATTAGCACAGCTCCTTCTAATGGAAGATTTCCTGTATACTCATCCAATGAAGCAACTGTAGAATCAAATCCTTGCGCTTCACCAGTTTCAGCAAGTTCTTTAGCAATTCCTTTCGCGGTACCTAGATTAGATCCGTGAAGGACGAGTAAAGGAGTCCCATGCTTAGGAACGTTCTGTGACTTATTGTGGGTAGAGGTTTCGGCCTCTTTTTCTTCATATGATGATGTCATCGCAAAAGCCATTTTATTCTTCCTTGGTTTAACTTGCATCGTTAGTCCATCTGGCTTTAAAGTTAGTGTCTCTTTGATGCTAAGCTCATAGTTGGTATGATCGACAAACTCGAAGTTTTGTAACAACATCCCTAATACAAGAGTCGCTTCATGCATCGCAAATTGTTGCCCAATACAAGCGCGTTGCCCATTACCGAAAGGCTTAAAAGCATGTTGAGGTATAGAGTCTGGATTTTCGAAACGTTCAGGTTTGAATGCTTCGACATCATCGCCCCATACTTTTTTGTCTCGATGTAACTCAGGTATTAGTACTGTAGCTGTTTCCCCTTTTGAAAATGGAATCCCATCGCCAATCGTCGTATCTTCCTTGGCTGACAAACCAAAGGCAGGTGCTGTTGGCCATAATCGCAAGGATTCATTAAGGATGTTGCGTACGTACTTAAGTTTCTTTACTTGTTTATAAGTTGGAACTCCGTCACCTGCAACTTCATCCACTTCTTGATAAGCCTTTTGAAGTTTATCAGGATTCTTCATGAGAAAATGCAACGCAAATGAGAGCATACCACTCGTTGTTTCATGCCCAGCAATTAAGAAAGTTATAATCTGATAGCGGATATTTTCGTCATCAAGTGCCTCGCCTGTTTCAGGATCTTTTCCTTTTAACATATGAGAAAGTAGATCATCTTCTCCTTGGTCTCCATTCGCTTTTCGCTCAGCAATCAGTTGATCAACAAGCGTGTACATTTCCTGAATGTCATCTTGAAATTGACGCTTCGAACGTACCATCACCCGATCTTGTATGCCAAAACGTTGCGTTTGACTCATGGCTTCATCCATAGCTCGAACCATACTTTGAATAAACGGATGTGGTTGTTCACGGTAAAAACTATTGAACCGATAATTAAATCCACAAAGTCCAATCGTGTCTAATGTAAGTCTTGTCATATCCTCTGGTACTTCAATACTTTCATTAGGATTTAAACGAGCCCACTTTTGAACAAGTTGCACCGCTAAATCGGCCATTTTATCATGGTAACCCTTCATCGCCTGCTGACTAAAACTAGGGAGAAGGATATTATGAGCCTTCTTCCAATTCGGCTCGCTTGTTTCACTCGTAAAAAGACCATCTCCACTAAATGCTCGTACTTTTCTTAAAGGGGTGTGTACTTTTTTATCAAAACGACGTTCATCACTTAAATCCTTCACTAACTCATGACTAGATACATAAGTAACTTGACGGCCAGGAAATTCAAAATCAAAAATTGGACCATATTGTCTTGCAAGCTTCATTAACGACTGAATCGGCTTATCACGATTTATCAATGGTAAATTACGTAATGGACCATAAGCTTTAGGTGACGGTACGGATCTTGTGTTTGTCATACTTTATCATCCTTTTGTACTCAATTAGTCTTAGTATATTCGAACGGAATGAATATTCATTCCGAATTAGGTAAAAAGAGAACAGAGCGCTTTAATGCGCTCTGATCGCATCCCAACAACTTTCTTCTACACCCTCGAAAAGTTTAGCATTTGGGTCGACATCCCCTTCTCGGACAAGCTTGTGAAGTTCAAGAAAAGCTCCTAACACGATGGCAATCAACGCATTGGCTGGAAGATCACGAATAATGCCTTGTTCTTTCCCTTTTTCAAAAAAGGATCGAATAAAATTCAACATTTCTTCAAATCGTTCACGACTGGTTTCATTTAATACGTGAGAATGGTTATGTGTTTTGATAAAATACAAGGCATGTTCATGTTCATTTGTAAATCGAACCATTCCATTAAATATATGACGGAATTGCTCTCGTGGAGAACTATTCGTTTCAGGATAATGCTCATGTAGTATGTTAATACATGTCTCTACATATTGCTGAAATAGTTCATTCACCAAGTTCTCCTTATTGATGAAATATCGATAGATGGTTCCGGCTCCAACTTCAGCTTTTGTAGCAATCATCGGTATGGTTGTTGCATCAAATCCTCTTTCTGCAAAAAGATTTAGTCCGGCATTAAGGATATGCTCCCGCTTACTCGTTGCTTCTTCCATTATCACTAGCCTCCACTGTTCTTCGCCATCAAATATTCGTTTAATGTCTGTATGAATGATTTCGCGGAATGAACGTTCATTCCCCATCTCTCTATAGTATAAAAACTTCATCTCTGGATGTCAAACGAATGTAGAGAGCAAAAAAGAAATTACTCTCTACGCCAATTGATTATGCACTTCCTTCATTTGCTCTAAATGGCGTAATTCGTGCCATCCGATAAACTCAATCCATTGCTCTAAATTCATATCACCAAAGACAGGGTGAGGAAACGTCCGATGTTGAAGAAGCTCTTGGTCCTTATTGTGAATTAAAAATAGTGTCGCTTCTCTTGATTGCTCTAATCCTTGTTTCGCATCCTCAATAGTTTGGAAATGACCTTTTGGTTGAACGGTCTCAGGTGCATCCACCTTCTGAGTACGAATCGTCGTCTTATGAATCGGTTTTTCGCCTATTTCCTTTACTTCCCCGTTTTTAATTGCATGCTCAATCTGTTTTATAACGACATTTTCCATTAAATATAAATGTTCTAATACTTCAACCACTGACCACGTATGCTGATCTGGCTTCGTTGTAGCTTTTTCATTCGTAAGCGTATCGACAAAATTTAGTACCTCTTGACGTTTTTCATCTAAACCGTACATATTCTCATCCTTTCTATTTGTTTCCATATTCCAAGTGTAGCATATATTAGGGTTTTTTAGCTTTTCACAGCTACTGGGCTCATCCCCACACGTCTCTTAATCACTATGTATAAAATAAAGAAAAACCCCATCCGCAGGAACGGATGAGGAATTAAGAATTAAGGGTTTGTAGCTGCACCAATGTCACCAATTTCAACTTGACGACTTTGCAACACTTTAAGCGTTAAGTCTAGAACAACTTTTTCTGTAATCTTATCAAATGTGTCCCCAAGCATCGTGTATTCGTGTGAGAAATCAAGCTCAAAGAAATCGGCTCTCACTAGTTCACAATACGGTTGCTCGTTGTAGAATACATCGTTCTGAAAGTAGTATTTATCCAGTCTAGGCTTTTCGCCAATTTTCGGATTGATAAATTGTGATTTACTCTCCTCTGATACACCAAATGCAGGTAATGTTACAAAATCGGCTTCTGTTAAATCAGCAAAACCTGAGAACGGTACATTGGCAATTCGGTCTCTGATTTTTCCTTCACAACGATCTGTAGCATACTCAATGTCTTTACGGATATATCCTTGAACAAAAAGCTTAGCACGTGTAACCTGGCGAGATCCGTCCCCTAGCATGTCACCAAATGCCACTGGTACAAGCTTACATTGAGTCAGTACAGCATTTTTCAACACTCGTTTAATCTCAACTGCTGGTGGGTCTAGTGGAATATCAGCTTCTACAACAATTTGAAGTGTTGTCTCTGCCAATAGAACAGGCACCTTCACAACTGCATTTGAAATCGTTGTAGGATCCACATTTGTGTCTTGGAATTGAGTTTGCGTTTTCCCCTTCACTTTACAATTAGCATCTCTTGAATCTTTGCCATAGTGGCCGTGATGGGAATCATATTGATAATCGCTCATTGAAAAACCTCCATTTACTTATTAGGGAGTTATTTTCATCCCTACTATACTGTATGCTCGAATGTAAAAGTCGTATAGGTAGATGGTAGAGGACAAACCACCATTTATTGTCTTAGCATGATTGAACCTGCATAAATTCTAACCCTAAATGAAGTACTAGTTTTTCAGAAATAGACTGATAAGTATTACTAATAGAGATATTTCTCCTACAAAAAATAGATTGATACACCACACCTTCAAGCATAATGACACCTTCTTTTGCTTCTGACATCATACTTCGGGAAGATGGATGGGTTTTCGGGATAAAATCGTAGTTACGGATACTAAGTTGATTTTCAATGGTATCCACTTCATAAATTGGAAAAGGAGATTCAATGGTCGGCTCCATCGCTAGTTCAATATCATATTGCCCTAACAAAACAGGAGTTTTTATACCCAGATATTGGTGATTCTCCAGCTTTTTCTCATAAGAATAGCCATAAAGCTCATTGAGTTGCTTTGTAGGAACTTTAGATGGTGTATTTGCTATTTGTACTTGGTTCGAAATAACAGCACTTGCGATGTCGCAGTATGGAGTGTCATGAAACGTTTTCTCTGTATAAAAAAACTTGGAACTTAAACTTTCGTTTACTCGATCATCATCATCTATAAACCGATACGTTTGATTAGAGGAAGAAGGAATTAGTGGTGGACGTAAGAAATGTTTTACATTAATCCATGCTTTAAAATGTACCTCTCCAGTTAACACATTATCTACTTCACTTGGTTCATTTTCCTTTTTATTCTCATTCAACAGATTCAAAGAATAGGAATACGTTCCTGTTAATGGGTGACATTGTTCAGTAATTTCAACCTCTTCCTTTTTCATTAAAGGAAGAGTCTCTGTCTCAAGTTCTTGACGACTCTTCTCCTCTTTAACATCCGTATGCTCAGTATGTGTCTCTTCTATTTCAGCAATTGAATCATCTAATGGATTATTTTCATTTGCCACCAACTGATCTTGGCCCTGAAAACTTTGTTGTACCACATGTTGAATCATTTCTCCATAAGAAGATGTAGACAGACCATCTTCAACATTGGAGATTTGCGACGTTTGTTCTTCCTGTACATGTTCTTCTTCTAAATTGGCCTCAGAAATGTGAGAACAATTCACTTGCTCAATCGTCAATGTATTGTCTATCTCTTTCTCTTCAAATGTAGTTTCACCAAATTTGAACGATTTCCCAGCATAATTTCGCTTCAAACGCTTTGGTGATTTGCGTTTTTTTCGTTCTTTATTATATGATTTCCCCTCTTTAAACCGACTCACTTGTTTCCCTTTTGGTGCATTTTTCATCGCAGCATTGTTTATCCACGGTATATTCACACAGTATCCTCCTCTCCAAACCAAACCTTTTCCCTTTATTATGTATGTCATTAGCCTAGAATTGTTCCTCATTCAAAACAAAAGGATGATGAAGCATGATTTCTAAAAAGTAACACTATATATTATGGTATAGATACAAAACATAAGGGTGATGAAATGAAGTTAAGGAAATTTGTTGATCCGTTACCTATACCATCTACCTTAAAGCCAAATACCATTTTAAATGGTGTTCCATATTATGAAGTGACAATGCTTCAATGTGTCCAACAACTTCATCGTGATTTATCACCGACAACTATTTGGGGATACAACGGCATGTATCCAGGTCCAACAATTGAAGCATTTAGTCATCATTTAACTCGTGTTTGTTGGAAGAATCAGCTCCCAAGAAAGCATTTTCTTCCAGTGGATAAAACGGTTCATGGCGCAGAGCCTTCTAACCCTGAAGTACGTACAGTTGTTCACCTTCATGGAGGAGCAACACCAGATTATAGTGATGGGTATCCAGAAGCATGGTTTACGAACAACTTTCAGGAAGTAGGACCTTATTTCACAACAAAAATTTATGATTACCCCAACCTCCAGCCTTCTACCGCTCTTTGGTATCACGACCACGCTGTAGGTATAACAAGATTGAACATATACGCTGGGTTAAGTGGTTTTTATTTCATTCGCGACACGCAAGAACAAATGTTGAACCTTCCTAAAGGAAATTATGAAGTGCCCTTAATGGTTCAGGATCGAAGTTTCAATACAAATGGCTCCCTATACTATCCTTGTGAACCTGAAATACCGGTCGAAGGCGTATGTCCTTCTGTTATACCAGAATTCTTCGGTGATACTATTCTCGTAAATGGAAAAGTATGGCCATATTTAGACATTGAACCCCGTCGTTATCGTTTCCGCTTATTAAATGCATCCAATTCTAGATTCTATAATTTTTCATTGAGTTCAAATCAGTTTTTTTATCAAATTGGAAGTGATCAGGGATTGCTCAAGCAACCAGTTATGCTAAAAGAAATTCTTCTCGGACCTGCTGAACGTGCAGATGTCATTGTGGATTTTTCTATGCAGTACGGAGATACCATTATCTTACAAAACAGCGCACCAGCACCTTTTCCAGATGGTGACGTACCTGAACCTGAGACAACGGGCTCCATCCTACAATTCAGAATCAATCGCCCATTATGTAGTTTGGATACAAGCACAATCCCTTATTATTTAACCCATATGCCTATATTATCTGAAGATCTGGCTTCGAAAACTCGACAGTTATCTCTTGATATGACCCAAGATGCCTATGGAAGAGAGATCAACTTATTAAATAATAAAAGGTGGGCAGAACCGATAACAGAGTGCCCTAAACTCGGCACTTATGAACTATGGTCCTTCCTAAATACAACTGATGATGCACACCCTATTCACATTCACCTTGTTCGCTTCCAAGTGCTCGATCGCCAACCATATGATGTTGATTTATATCAGCAAACAGGCAACATCTCCACAACGGGTCCTAAAATCACACCACCTCTCAACGAACGCGGTTGGAAAGATACGGTCATTGCCAACCCTGGTGAAATAACTAGAGTCATTTTCGCAGTAGGGCCATTCACAGGCTTATATGTATGGCATTGCCATATTCTAGAACATGAAGACCATGAAATGATGCTTCCATATATTGTAATACGATAGAGAGGGAGTTCGTACTTATGCGTTCACGAATTAGTGATGACCATTCCTACCTTACGACACGCTAAGTGCTCGAGATAGTTACGATAAACATATTATAAATAAGATGGGAGGTGCTCCCGATGAAAGTAAGTGTACGTAGTGGAGATTCACTTTGGTATTATAGTCAATTGTTCGGAATTCCATTTTCGTTAGTTGTTGATTCCAATAGATCCATTAATCCTAATCAGCTATCAATTGGGCAACAGGTTCAGATTCCCGGTTATGTTCTTACTAACTACTCCATCAAATTAGGTGACACGTTATGGGCTATATCCCGCCGTCAAGGTTATCCTTTAGATGTGTTGTATTTACTAAACAAGGCGACCAATCCCAATGCATTACAAATTGGCCAAACCATCCTTGTTCCCGTTCGTGTTACTTGGAGGGTTGTTAATGGAAAAGAAGCGTACTCCTACTTAACGATGATAAATGACATAAATCAACTTGTATCGATTTATCCATTTATTCGCCAGAAATCTATTGGTACATCCGTTATGGGGAAATCAATACCAGAGCTAAGGATTGGGCGGGGGAGCAAACAAGTTCACATCAATGCTTCCTTCCATGCAAATGAATGGATTACCACTCCGATTATGATGAAATTTTTAAACGAATACCTGCTTGCCCTAACAAATCAAACTCCGATTCGTGGCATACCGTTGAACCCGTTTTATAACCAAACTGATTTGTCTGCAGTACCTATGGTCAACCCGGATGGAGTCAATCTTGTACTGCAAGGACTGCCAGAAGAAGAGCCTTTTCGCTCCCAAGTGTCGACTATAAATAACAATAGTATGAATTTTGATCGCTGGAAGGCAAACATACATGGAGTGGATTTGAATAATCAATACCCAGCTAAATGGGAGTTGGAGAGCGAGCGAAAACAACAATCCCCTTCCCCTTTCAATTATCCTGGACCTTATCCTTTATCTGAACCAGAAGCCCAGGCTGTTGCTGAACTGACACGTTCTAGAGACTTCACCAGAGCTCTAGCGTTTCATACACAAGGAGAGGTAATCTACTGGGGGTATGAGAGTCTAGAACCACCTAGTGCTGAAGTGATTGTGGAGGAATTTGAACGCGTAAGTGGATATCGCCCAATTCGTTTCATTGATAGCTACGCAGGTTACAAAGACTGGTATATTCAAGAATGGCGTCGCCCTGGCTACACCGTTGAGTTAGGAAAAGGCACCAGCCCACTTCCACTCACCCAGTTTGACGAAATCTATGAAGAAACACTAGGAATATTTCTAGCAAACTTGTATTTATAGAAATATAGCAAGCTGAAGAAGAGTTATTGCATGTTGTATTCAGACCAAGGAGAGGGATTTTTGGGGAAGAACAAATGGCTGAGGTTGCCATCTATAAGCAGCTATTTATACATTAAAAAGGCGATCTCGCAGTTGAGATCGCCTTCACACAATGTATTAAAGTACTTCCTTACATTCATTTGTTACACCACATTGCGGACAATCCGTATATAGCATTAAGTTTACAAGCTTTTCATCAGAACCTTCCATTGTATTCACAGCAACTGCTCTAGCCCGAACAGCATCCTTACTAACTTGATAATCTTTTTGCAATGGAGCTTCAAAATCAAATATATGTCCACACACGAGACAACTATATCCGTCTCTACGTTTCACCTCTTGAACCATGCATATCCCCTCCTTTTTATATTCCTTTCCCTGGAGCAAACTGTATGAAACAAGAGGTCGAGAATAAGAACACAGGTACCCGTATAGCGATGTATGAGCTTCATAGTTTGGTTCGATGTTTAGCGTAACAGGCTATGCGAAGACGTATGTGAGTGGGAGCAGAAACTGGATGCGTCTTTACTATGAATCAAGCTACTGACAAATACTTCATACCAATATTAACCAACCATAGATGGAGTTTCACTTTTTAATAGAAAAGGAATACTAAAACAAAACGCTAGATAAAGAGGTGATGAAATGGGAATCCTATCAAAGCTTTCGAAGCTATCCAAATATAAAAGTGATGTCAGCGCCATTAGCAAAGGACGTACTGCTCAACGTGTGAAAAGACGTGCCACAGGTAAAGTAACAGGCAAGATTATGAGAAAATTATTCAGATAGCAGGTATTTCGGAGCAACTTTTTCGATTTCAGAGCAAAATCCGAATTTTCAGAGCAGATTTGCATAAGTAAGCATCGCTAAACTTTTAGCATCCGATTCACTTAATGACAAAATACGCTCCCTCATCTTTTATAACTCAACCACAGATTAGCCTCCATTCACTTTTAAGATGTAAAGTGCTTAATGATTAGTAACTATGAAAATCGGTAGTGTTGCTTCTGAGGTTTCATATTAGTTAGGGTAGCTTTGAAAGGATCGCGCATATAAGAGTACGCTCAAAAGATAACAATTCTACTTCAAGTGTGAAACAAAAAAAGCGTGAATAGGAGTAGTCCTATTCACGCTTTCTCGTCATCTACTATTTACTTTGCGGCATCTTTCCAATATTCATAGGAATGGACAACTTCCCCTTGATAAGATGAATTTTCTTCCAAGGCATTCTCTGTTTTGTCTAACTCCGTTACCATTTCCTCTTCTCCTTCTTCATAAAAAGAGATGTGAGGGGCCTCTTCCATCTTTTGCATCTCAACGGATATGATAATATCCTTGCCAAGATTGTTAGCAAAGGCTACTTCTTCTTTAGACACATCAACGATTCCACCTGGTCCTTCAGAAGAGTCTCTAAATGCCATAATGGCAGTGTGATCCAGTTGTTTAATCACCCATTTAGAGAAAGATAGGTTTGGTTGACCTGGTGTCTCGTGGTCATCTAACCACATGGCTAGACTTACACTTGTTTCTAAATTTGATTTTTGCTCTACTTCATCCACAAACAATTCCATATTATCTTTCCAGGTTTTCATAACGGCGTTTTTATCTTCAGACCATTCTTGTAATGTATAAGGTTCGACATCAAGATGGATCCCATCAAATTGCTGTTCTTTTGAAACACTAGCGTTATAGTTTGTTACATAATCCACAAACATTTTCATTCGTTTCTCGCCTTTTTGCAGTGCCCAAGTAGGATGACCACCCATTGCATGCACTTCAATACCAGCAGCATGTGCCTTTTCTACAAAATCTTTATAAACTGAGAAATTTTTCGTACGATCTAACCGTGTGTACAGAAAGTTAAGGTTATTTTCCTTAGCAAAGTCTATGATTTCATCTGGAGATTCAATTAAATTGGAAGCGTGCCAGATATAGGTACCTTTAACAAGATCGGATTGACTAGTTTCTTGTTGAGTATCTTCCGTTTCGGTTGTTGGATTCTCTTTTTCTGTAGACAGATAACTGTACTGATCAATGGAATACCCGGTGTATGCAGGATTGTCTTTCATGTGTTTTTGTAACACATCAAGATGCATCTGCATATCTTCTGTTCCTTCTTCGTAAAAAGAAGTAACATCTTCTCCTGTGTCAGCCAAGGTAACCCCAACGGAAACTTTCTTTCCTAATTCATTTGCTACTTTTAGTTCATCTTTGATTAACGCAATCACGCCACGTTCACCTTCGATTGTGTCACGATGAGCTAGTATCGATGTATGATCGAATTGTTTTATCACCCATTCATTAAACGGCATTTCCGGTTGATCTGGTGTTTCAAACCCGCCCAGATAGAAGGGGATAGAAACACTAGTAGTCAGCTCAGCGTCACTGAGTTCGTTTTGAAATGCGCTGAGATTAGCTTTCCAATCTTCTATAACGGATTTTGAATTTTCATCCCATTGCTCCGTATGCTGCGCTTGAATGTCTAGGTGAATCCCTTCAAACTTTTCATTTTCTGAAACCTTCCCATTATACCGTTCAACCCATTTCGTAAAATCAATTAGGGATTGCTGATTCGCTTCAAGCCCCCAGGAAGGTTTCCCCTCTAACGCATGGACGTCTATTCCTGCTTCGTTAGCTTTTCGGATAAATTCTTTGTAATAGAAACTAGAACGATTTGTGTTAATGTTTACGTAAATTGTGTTGATTTGATGCTGTTTACTTTTTGAAATAATATCATCTGATTTAGTTGTAAGATCTGCCGTTTCTACACGGAGTACATTTTGCTTTTCATCTGGTTGAGACCAACCAACAAGAAGCACAGTCATACAAATTAGTAGAGTAAAATAAAAAGGATGTTTGTTCATTCTTTTCCTCCAAGTCATATGTGTAAGTTAGATTTGTTTATTGTTCATGTTTCCTATGTACAAAATTAAGTATGTTTATTTTGAGAAAAAGTTGGAAAAACATGAAACAATATGCAATTTGTTTTTTTGCACGACTTAAATCTAACATGGTTTATAAGAGGTTATCATCGAAAAATCGATTTCGGGATACCGAATAATGATTAACGGAAAGACGAAAAGAAAAGCGCACGCGCCTTGGTCACCGCTGACAGTCTTAAGCAAAGCCTCTTCGTGGCGATTTTGCCACAGAGAGGCTTTGCTTAAGACCCCGACGGGGGTAGGCGCTGGAGCTAGACATATAAGCCCAGAACTTATGCTTTCTTTACTTTCAAAAAAAAGAGCAAATCCCATCGAAGGAATTTGCTCATCTTTTCTCTATCTCTATTCCGGTTCCAACTTGCCCCCTGTTAAGAATGAATTTGCTGATCGGTAAATTGTTCAGATTCAGTCGATCCTTTTAGCGCAGTAGTAGAAGATATACCTCCTGAAACAACTTGAGCTACCTCATCAAAATAACCTGTTCCAACTTCACGCTGGTGTCTAGTTGCTGAGTAGCCATATTCTTCACTAGCGAACTCTGCTTGCTGTAAAGCTGAATAAGCTTTCATCCCTTCATCCTTATACTTTCTAGCCAATTCGAACATACCATGGTTTAGGGCGTGGAAACCGGCTAGTGTTACGAATTGGAATTTGTATCCCATCTCAGCAAGTTGTTGCTGGAACGTTGCAATCGTTTGTTGATTTAGTTTCTTTTCCCAATTAAACGAAGGGGAGCAATTATAAGCCAGTAATTTACCTGGGAACTTCTCATGTATCGCATCAGCAAATTGTTGAGCTTCCTGAAGATTTGGTTCAGACGTCTCGCACCAAATCAAATCAGCATATGGAGCGTAAGCTAAGCCTCGAGAAATTGCCTGGTCGATACCAGCTTTTGTTTTATAGAAACCTTCTGGAGTTCGCTCTCCTGTCATAAACGTAGCATCATAAGGATCCACGTCACTCGTAATAAGGTCAGCAGCATTGGCGTCCGTTCTCGCAATTAATACAGTTGGTGTTCCCATTACATCAGCTGCGAAACGAGCAGAGATCAAATTTTTCACAGCAACTTGCGTTGGTAAAAGAACTTTCCCACCTAGATGACCACATTTTTTCTCAGAGGAGAGCTGGTCTTCAAAGTGAACTCCAGAAGCACCAGCTTCAATCATGCTTTTCATTAATTCAAATACATTCAGTTGCCCACCAAATCCTGCTTCTGCATCTGCTACAATCGGTGCGAACCAATCTGTATCTGTCTTACCTTCCATATAATGAATTTGATCAGCACGTTGAAGTGCTTGATTTATTCGTTTCACTACCTGAGGAACACTATTGGCAGGATAAAGACTTTGATCAGGATACATATGGCCAGACAAGTTTGCATCTGCCGCAACCTGCCAACCACTTAAGTAAATCGCTTTTAAGCCAGCCTTTACTTGTTGCATAGCCTGATTCCCTGTAAGCGCACCAAGCGCATGCACATAGCTTTCAGAATGCAGAAGCTTCCATAGTTTTTCTGCCCCTGTTTTGGCTAACGTATGTTCAATATCCATGGAACCTCTTAAACGTATTACATCCTCTGCCTCATATGGACGGGTAATTCCTTTCCAACGTCCTTCTTGATTCCACTGCTGTTTCAATTCCTCTACACGTTCTTGCTTCACACCGATTCCTCCTTAAAATTGGTTAGCTTATAACTGTTCATATGCCGGTATCGTTAGAAACTCGGCAAATTCATCTTCTTGAATGAGTTTTGTGAACAGAGCCGCTGCTTCTTCATAAAGATTTTGCCGATACGTTTCAAACCCGACTTGTTGGGCAATTTTCTCCAATTCTTCCTGGTTGATTTGCTCAACAAGATCAAATGTTACTTTCCGTCCATCTGTTAGCTTTCCTTCAGGATGACGAATCCACTGCCATACTTGAGCTCGCGATATTTCAGCTGTCGCTGCATCTTCCATCAAGTTATTTATGGGAGCAGCACCTCTGCCAAGCAACCAAGAAGCAATATACTGAATGCCGACATTAATATTGGTCCGCAACCCTTGCTCTGTGATGTCTCCTGTTGGTACCTCCAATAAGTCTTCAGCTGTAACCTCCACATCTTCTCGCTTGTTTGCGATTTGATTTGGCGTTGGCATCCTCTTATCAAACACTTCCTTTGCGGTTAGAACCATGCCCGGGTGGGCAACCCACGTCCCGTCATGTCCATCATTCACTTCACGCTCCTTATCAGCCTGCACTTTCTGAAAAGCAAGTGCGTTTGCATCTGAATTATTTTTTATTGGTATTTGTGCCGCCATTCCACCAATTGCTGGAGCATTTCGCTTGTGACACGTGTGAATGACGAGCAATGAATACGCTCGCATAAACGGAACTTCCATCGTCACTTGAGCTCGGTCAGGTAAAATTACATTGTGATCGTGGCGGAATTTTTTTAAGTAACTAAAAATGTAGTCCCAGCGACCGCAATTTAATCCAGCAGAATGATCTTTAAGCTCATATAAAATTTCATCCATTTCAAAGCTAGCCAAAATGGTCTCAATTAGTACAGTTGCTTTAATTGTCCCGTTCGGAATACCAAGCTCTTGTTGCGCGAATACGAAAATGTCATTCCACAAGCGTGCTTCAAGATAATTTTCCATTTTCGGAAGATAAAAATAAGGCCCTGAATGACGTGCGATAAGCTCCTTTGCATTATGGAAAAAATACAATCCGAAATCTACGATGCCAGCTGATACAGGAGTACCATTAATGGTCACATGCTTTTCATCTAAGTGCCATCCCCTTGGTCGAACCTTTAATACTGCAGGATTTTGACCTAACTGATACACTTTTCCTTTATCATTCTCAAAATAAATCGTACGGCGGATGGCATCACGCAAATTGATTTGTCCTTGAATGGTGTTAGACCAAGTTGGTGAATTAGAATCTTCAAAATCAGCCATAAACACGCTAGCCCCTGAGTTTAGTGCATTGATAATCATTTTTCGGTCCACAGGGCCCGTAATCTCAACCCGCCGATCCTGTAAATCATCCGGCAACGGGGCAATCGTCCAATCCCCTTCACGGATGGAAGTTGTTTCAGATAAAAAAGTAGGCTTCTCCCCCTGCTTTAACTGCTGTTGTATATGTGTGCGCCGTTCCAGAAGTTGCTGCCTTCGCTCCTCAAATTGATGATGGAGTTTCTCGATGAAACTTAAAGCCTCTTCCGTCAGAATGTCCTTAAACCCATCTTCCATAACACCATTAATGTGAATACTACTCCATTCCGTCTTCATCTTTCTGAACCACCCCTTTTGTTATAAAACAACAACACATAAAATCAACTATTATATAACAGTTATTGCAAAATTTTTTACTCTTCGTGCTTAGAAAGACAACGTTCACATTCCATCATATACTTCTGACTGCTGCTATCCACTTTCTCTCCACACTCAGGACATGCATGAGCTGATATTTTGATTTGTGTCATGTGTTTCTCCCTCCTTTTATATAACAGTTTATTTATTATTCATTTGTTATACTACAGTTTACTCGCACTCTTTCTGTTTTGCAACAGTTTCGACAAAAGTTTTTTGAAAATTTTTCATTTGGAGATGCTTTTTGGTTTCATCAATGCACTTTGAATAATTGATAGGCCCCCTACCTTTTCTCCACCAGAAATCACGACACAGTTTATAAGATTTTATAGAAAACTTGCCGAATGGCAAGTCTTTGGCGCAGAAAGAGGTCTAGAAGCGTTTACACTTTGACCCTTTAACATATTAACAAATTATAAAAGTGCAAAAAACAAGGGCGAAAACGTTTCCGATTTCGCCCTCATGTTGATTTACACATGTATTAAGTTAACCACTCTCTTACCTCATTTAGAGCCTCTTCACTATCTTCACCAATACAGCGGACTGTAATTTCGTCGCCATTTGTTAGTCTTAAATTAATTAATCCTAAAAAGCTTTTCAAATTCACTTCGATCATACTGCCATCAACGTACTTTTTCAGAAAGATTTCAGAATCAAAGCGTTGGATTTTGTTACTTAGCTCAATGATAGTTTGTGTCTCGTCGATGTTTACGGTAATTACCTTGGAAAGTTCACTCATGGATGGTCCCTCCTTAAGATTAATCGTATTTCATTGAATTTGTCAGACATTATACATACAGTTCGTTTTTCTTTCTCTAAGCTTTTTACGAGGCTTATCCGCGAGTTAAGCAGTTATATCTGCGGTATTATTCATATATCAGCGACTTTCTGAATATATCTGCGAAAAACAACATATATCAGCGACTTATGCTCCTATTTCGGAGAAAGCCCGATTATATCGGCTCGTTTCCCGGCTTCATTGCCTCATAAACCTTCAGATTCACAGATCTTAAACCTGATTAACCACATAAGTTGCTTGCTTCCCTTGTAAAACATCCATTACATTTTGTGCAGCTTTTGTTTTCAATTCCTTTTCGGATTCTTCTGAATACCAGGAAATATGTGGAGTTAACAACACCTGATTCATCTTGAGCATAGGGTGATCAGCTCGGATAGGCTCTGTTTCCAACACATCTAGTGCAGCTCCTGCAAAGTCATTGTTTTCTAAAGCTGCAACTAGAGCTTCCTCATCCACAATTGGACCACGCGCCGTATTAACCAATGTTGCAGTATGCTTCATAAGAGAAAATTCCGCTTTCCCTACAAGTCCACGTGTCTGCTCATTCAATGGAACATGAATACTCAGAAAATCTGCTTGTTGGAACAGCTCCTCCCACTCAACTGATGTGACGCCCGCACGAATCGCATCTTCATCTGTTAGAAATGGATCGTATGTAACAATCTCAAGTCCAAAGACTTTGGCTTTCTCAGCCACTGTTCTCGCAATATTGCCAAACCCTATTAGTCCAAGGACTTTTCCTCGCAAACGTGAAATCGGTTTAGCCGAGTTAAAGTCCCACGTTCCCTTTTTAACCTGTTGATTTTGCTGAGTAACTTTTCGAGCAGATGATAACAGCAACGCCATCGTATGATCGGCCACTTCATCTAAGCAATAATCCGTTACATTACATACAGAAATACCATTTTCTGTAGCTGTTTTTACATCAACAGAGTCATAGCCTATTCCATAGCGGGCGATGACTTTACATCGCTCCATATTTTCAATCACAGATGCAGAAATCTGTGAGTATTGAGTCAGAATTCCATCTGCATCTTTACATGCTTCGATAACCTCATCTTCTGTTTTACATTGGTAAGCTACAAGCTCCCCACCAGCACGTTCAATCACCTCTCGCTCAGGTTGGAGCGTATCGTATTCATAATCTGTAACCACTACCTTGAACGTCATATTATCCCTCCTCTTTTACGCCATAAATGTTAATAAAACTGTAATGGTAATAATACTGGCAAGCGTTGTTACCAGGGTGATGCTCGAGACCAGTTCTGGTCGTGAATCAAATTCGACAGCATACATCGTAGTCGTAGCAGCAGATGGCATCGCTGCAGATAAAATAAGTACTTTTCCAAGTAAATCGCCCATCGGTAAAATCATTACGAGCCCGAATGCGATTAGTGGTGATGCTAGTAACCGAATGGAAGTGGCGTACGTGATTTTTCCCCATTCCATCGACTTGATTGAAATATCAGCTAACTGCATACCTAATACAATCATAACACCAGGGATCGCTCCATTCGCAATGAGCTTAATGGCGGACAGTATATTCTCTGACATTGGCACGTTCGTTACATTTAACAATAAGGAAATAATTGCTGCATAGGTTGCAGGCATTTTCAAAACGGATTGAAAAGCAAGCTTCATCCCTGCCTGGCCACGGGCTGCGTAGTACACACCAAAAAAGTTCATGATAATGGCTTGCAGGACAAGGAAGGAGATCGAGTATGCAAATCCTTCTTCACCAAACGCAAATAAAACAATCGGAGCGCCGTAATTCCCAGAATTCATGAAAGCAGTTGATAAAATCATCCCACTTTCTTCTGCTTCATTGTATCCATTTACTTTTTTCATTACCTTGTTGATCGTAATAATGGAAACCAGTAAACCAATAGAAAAAATAACTATGCTAACATATTCACTATTCAAATCAGCATCATAAAACGTTTCAAAGACAAGACATGGCGTTAAAATATATATCGCAATCGTTGAGACTGATTTAATGTCGAGTTTTTTCCACTTTTGAATGCCATATCCACTTAAGAATACAAGTAGAACCGGCAATACGACTTCTATAAATACACTCAACAGACATTACCACTCGGCGACAGTGCCGTCCTTATGTCTCCAAACAGGATTACGCCAGCGATGCCCTTCCTCAGCCATTTTCTTCACATGCTCTTCATTAATCTCAATACCAAGACCTGGCCCTTTCGGCATCGCAACATATCCATTGTTGTAATCAAAAACAGATTTATCTTGAATATAATCAAGTAAATCACTACCGTTGTTATAGTGGATGCCAAGGCTTTGCTCTTGAATGAATGCATTATGGCTTGTTGCATCCGTCTGTAGACAAGCAGCTAGCGCTATTGGTCCCAGCGGACAATGTGGTGCTACAGCAACATCATAAGCTTCTGCCATTGTGAAGATTTTTTTGCATTCTGTAATACCACCAGCGTGAGAAAGGTCCGGTTGAATGATATCAACATAACCATTAGATAGAGTATCTTTGAAATCCCAACGAGAATACATACGTTCACCTGTTGCAATCGGTGTCGTCGTTAGTGAAGAGATGTCACGCAATGCCTCATTATGTTCCGGTAGTACCGGTTCTTCAATAAACATTGGCTTATATGGTTCTAATTCTTTCACAAGCACTTTTGCCATCGCTTTATGAACGCGGCCGTGAAAATCAATGCCAACACCAATATGATCGCCAACCGCTTCTCGGATTCCAGCAATTCTGGAAACAGCTTTCTCCACTTTTTCATGCGAATCAATGTATTGCATTTCTTCTGTACCGTTCATTTTAACCGCTTTAAACCCACGATCTACAACATCCTTGGCAGCTTGTCCTACATCAGAAGGGCGATCGCCCCCTATCCAGGAATACACTTTTATCGAATCGCGACAAGCGCCACCCATTAGCTCATAGATTGGAGTATCATAGAATTTCCCTTTAATGTCCCATAATGCCTGGTCTATTCCAGCAATGGCACTCATCAAAATAGGTCCTCCACGGTAAAATCCAGAACGATACATAACATTCCAGTGATCCTCAATATGATGAGGATTTTTTCCAATAAGATAATCACTCAGTTCATTGACTGCAGATTTTACCGTTTCTGCACGGCCCTCTACAACTGGCTCTCCCCAGCCTACAATGCCTTCGTCTGTTTGGATTTTTAAAAAGCACCATCTTGGAGGTACTACATATGTTTCAAGATTGGTTATCCTCATCGTTACTCGCTCTCCTTTCTTGCTCCTTTGATTGATCCACGGAATTCAATAGCTTTGTTGGTTAATGTTTCGAAATCCTTGGCTTGAATAGCTTTTTTATCAAGAAGCGATCCTCCAGCGCCTACAGCAGCAGCGCCATTTTCCATAAAGATACCAACATTCTCGGACGTAACCCCACCTGTTGGAATCATTGGAATATGACCTAGTGGCCCCTGTAGATCTTTAATGTACCCTGGTCCAAATGAAGTAGCAGGGAACACTTTGACTAGATCCGCTCCACTTTCATACGCTGTCACCATTTCCGTTGGGGTTAATACACCCGGAATCGAAATGGCTCCATACCGATTCGTCAAATCCACCATCTCCTTATTAAAAGATGGAGAAAACACAAAATCAGCACGCGCCTCAATCGCTCGCTTAGCCGTGGCAGCATCTAGGACTGTTCCTGCTCCGACTAAAGCTTGATCACCAAAGGTTTGCTTGATATTTTCAATCATGCGAAATGCTCCAGGAGTATCGACGGTAATCTCGAGTGCGCCCACTCCTCCTTTTATAAGAGCATCAGCAATGTGGTGAATATCATCTTCCTTTGGTTGACGTATTACGGCTATAAGCCCGGAATCGATTAACTGTGAAATTTTCTTATGCTTCGTCATCCTGTTCTTCCTCCTTTACCTTTTTACATCTTGACCAGGATTCGATTGATTGGATAAATATTGTTCCAAGGAACGTTTCGTTGGTAGACCTTCAATATCACCATTCACTTTTACAACGAGTGAACCAATAGCATTTCCTCGCTTCACCCCATAAGGAATGGTTTGTCCATCCAAATAGGCACTAATGACACCTACCGCAAACCCATCTCCAGCACCGACGGGGTCCACAACTTGGTCGACCGGAAATCCTTCTACAAACATCTCTTCATTAGATAAAATGTAAGCTCCTGATTTTCCTTGTTTTACGATGATATGCTGGGAATCAGCCGTTTTCAGTGCTTTGGCCATGGAATGGACATCCTTCTCGCCAGTGAGAAACTCTCCCTCATCTTCACCAGCTAAGATAATGTCTGAATGGGTGGCCATCTCTAGTAATGTTTTTTTTGCATCATCTAGATTATTCCATAGCTTATAGCGAATGTTTGGATCAAATATGATAGGGACACTGTGCTTTTGCGCGTAAGAAATGGCCTGAAAGACAGCTTCTTTACAGGTTGAGCTTAATGCTGGTGTTATCCCTGTAAGATGTAGAACGCGTGCTTGTTTTATGTACTCTTCCTTTACGTCTTCCTTCGTGAGAGTGCTAGCTGCGGATTGATAGCGATAGTAATGAACACGAACATCTTCAGGTGACAGAGATTCTTTGAAAAAGATACCCGTTGGCGCATAATCAATCAGCTGTACCTGTGTGGTATCCACCCCTTCCCCTCGAATGAAATGATGGATATAGGTACCAAATGGATCGTCCCCAAGCTTACTCATCCAACCCGACTTATATCCAAGCCGAGCAAGACCAATTGCCACATTGGACTCCGCGCCACCTATTTGTTTTTTAAACTGATGTACATATGGAATAGGTAAAGACTCATTCCCAGTAAAAAGAACCATCGTCTCTCCCATAGTGACTACGTCAATTTGTTTCATAGAGCTCACCTCTTTATGAATGGTTTTGGAATCGCTTACTGTAATGTAAAAAAATATGATGTTTGCTGTTTGATGATGCATGTGCATTAGAACCAGCTGCATTTCAGCGTTTTCTGGGAATCTCATTGGGTTCCGCTAGAGTATGCCATGGTGACCTCTTGATATGCGTGGGTTTCCTCCAGATATGCGCTACTTCCCTACCAAACTAAGCCGTGTAGTCTTTCCACCACTTGCACCACTTCCATAATAAAAAGAAGGAGGATTCTCTACAGGTATGCAAAGAATCCTACTTCATTACGTTATCCTCCTAGGCTCACCAACCACATGGAAACTGGTGGTGCGAAGATGATGATGGCTAGGGAAATTAACATAGCTATAAAGAATGGCAAGATTGCCTTCGAAAGTTGTTCGATGGATAAGCCTGATATTCCGGAACCTACGAATAGATTTACGCCGAGTGGTGGTGTAATAAATCCGATTGCCAGGTTTACGACCATGATGATTCCGAAGTGGATTGGGTCGTAGCCAATGTTAGTTGCAATTGGCAATAGAATTGGCGTCAGGATGATAATTGCAGCTAGTGTATCCATGAAGCAACCTACAATTAATAGTAAAACAGTAATCATTAACATGATAACAATTTGACTATCACTTACAGAAAGCATCATGTTCGCAACTTGATCTGGGATTCGTTCAATTGTAAGTAAACGTCCGAATGCTGTTGCGGTTCCTACAATGATTAAAATCGTAGCTGTCGTTAAGGATGAATCGATTAATAGTTTTGGAATGTGCTTGAACTTAAGCTCACCGTACAAGAATAGCCCTGCAATTAAGCTATATACAACGGCAATTACAGCTGCTTCTGTAGGTGTGAAATAACCGCCATAAATTCCGCCCAATATGATAATTGGAATAATTAATGCCCATTTAGCTTCCCAAAATGTACTGAAAATGTTGGAGAGCGTTGTCTTTTCACCTGTTCCACCATAATTATGTTTTTTAGAATAGATGTACGCCCAAGTCATAAGAGATAGTCCTACTAGAACACCTGGGAAAATACCTGCCATGAACATGTCACCAACTGATGCGCCACCTACGACACCGTAGATAACCATCGGAATACTTGGTGGGATGATAACCCCAATGGAACCTGCTGCTGCTACAACAGCGGTTGCGAATTTCTTATCATACCCTTTACGTACCATGGAAGGAATCATAATTCCCCCGATTGCAGCAACAGTTGCTGGTCCTGAACCAGAAATCGCTGCGAAGAACATACAGGTTACAATCGTTGCCATTGCGAAGCCACCGGTTTTGTTACCGACTAACGCATTTGCAAAATTAAATAATCGTTCAGATATACCACCTTTACCCATAACTTCACCGGCGAGGATAAAGAATGGAACAGCCATTATTGGGAACGAATCCATAGCTGTAACTAGTTCCTTCATTAGAAAATTTAACGGAAGGGCCCCTGTGTACACGATTGTTGCAAGTGTGGACAGTCCGAGCGCAATCCCAATTGGTACACTTAAGAGTAAAAAGAGGGCAAAGCTTCCGAATAATATTCCTGCTGTCATGACTCATCCCCACCTTTCACGTCTTGCATTTCTTCACGATCATTTTTTAAATTCATCTCATCTTTACCAATCAACATCCTGATTTGCTTATAGATGTTTTGGATAAGTCGAATAGCTGTCAAACCTAAACCAATTGGAGCCGCTAGATAAACAAGACCCATAGGGATATGTAAAGCTGGAGATTGCTGACCAAATGATAGAAGTTGTAAAGAAATTGCTGTTCCATATCGAACAACGAGAATGGCAAATGTTAAGAATAGTAAATTTGAAATAATGGATAATACGAGTTTCCCTCTGTCTTTTAATAGAAGTAACATCACATCAACTTTTAAGTGGCGTTGTTTTTTTACACCATAACTAATTCCAACGTAGACGAGCCAAATAAAGCAATAGCGACCTAGTTCTTCAGACCATGACAGGGAATTTCCAGACAATCTCATGACAACCTGTAGGAAAATAACAGAAACCATGACTGAAGAGAACAGTACTAATAGGGCTTCTTCTATTCGTTGGTCAATTGTTTTTAGTAATCTCATCGTTTCACCTCAGATCATGCTTATCTAGCAGTAGTTTATAGTTTGATAGATTAAAAAGGGAATGAGGTAGAGCATAAAACTCTACCTTATCCTCCTAATTCTGAATGTATTTATTCAGTTTCCTTCTTCGCTTTTTCAACTTCTTTATAAATATTTTCTACAACATCTTCACCGATTTTGCTCTTATATTTATCTACAACTGGTTGAACAGCTTCTTTCATTTCTTCACGGTTCTCTTCACTAATTTCAGTGTACGTCATGCCTTCTTCTTGAAGTTTCTTCAAGTATTTCTCATTCGCTTCACGGTTTAACTTTTTCTCATACTTACCAGCTTCAACTGCTGCTTCTTCTACAATCTTCTTGTTCTCATCAGATAGTTTGTCATAGAAGCTCTTGCTCATTAAGAAAACGAACGGGCTATAAACATGGTGTGTATTAGAAACGTGCTTCTGTACTTCATAGAATTTTTGTAGATAGATTGTTGCATATGGATTTTCTTGACCATCTACTGTACCTTGCTGCATTGCTGTGAATAGCTCAGTGAAGGCCATTGGTGTTGGGTTTGCTCCAAGTGCATTAAATGCGTCTAAGTGTAAGTCGTTCTCCATCGTACGTAGCTTAAGACCTTCGAAATCTTCTACTGATTTGATTGCACGCTTAGAGTTTGTTACATCACGGAAACCATTTTCCCAATAAGCAAGTCCTACAAGGTTTTGGCTTTCTAGCTTTTTAAGTAGACCTTGACCTGTTTCACTAGCTAGCACCTTATCTGCTACTTCCGTGTTAGGGAATAGGAAAGGAATATCAAAAACACTAAATGCTGGAACAAAGTTTGCTAGTGGTGCTGTAGATGGGATTGTTACTTCTTGAGATCCTGTTTGAAGGTTCTCTGTCATCGTACGGTCATCGCCTAGCTGACCACTATGATATGTTTCTACTTTAATCTGACCGTCTGTTTTCTTTTCAACAATTTCCTTGAACTTAAGTAGACCTTTGTACTGTGGGTGTTTGTCGTTAAGACCAATTCCTGCTTTAATAGTTTTTGTTTCTTTTGAGCCTGAATCTGAACCTGAAGCGCTTCCATCGTCTCCTGAAGAAGAAGAACCTCCCTCACTGCCGCATGCTGCTAGTACTAGCACCATAAGTGCTGTTAGTGCAACTGTGAAAAGTTTTTTCATAACCAATCTCTCCCTTTGTTTAAGTTTAATAATATTTATTTCTTAACGACCGCATGGCCGCCGAACTCGTTACGTAGTGCTGCTACAACTTTTCCTGTGAAGGTATCGTCTGCTTGGGAACGATAGCGCATCATTAAGGACATCGTAATAACAGGTGCTGCTAATTCAAAATCAAGTGCAGACTCAACGGTCCATTTACCTTCACCGGAAGAGTTCATTACTCCGCGAATGTCATCTAATTTCGCGTCTTTACTAAATGCACTTTCTGTTAACTCCATTAACCAAGAACGGATAACCGAACCATTGTTCCAAACGTTTGCAACTTGCTCGTAATTGTAGTCGAATGGACTCTTTTCTAAAATATCGAATCCTTCGCCAATCGCTTGCATCATACCGTACTCAATGCCATTGTGAACCATCTTCAGGAAGTGTCCGCTTCCGGCACGCCCGGCAAAGTGGTAACCGCTTTCAATTGCAGTATTAGCAAAAATCGGTTCAATCTTTCTGAATTCTGTTTCGTCGCCACCAATCATGTAGCAAGCTCCATTTCGAGCTCCTTCGGTTCCACCGCTCGTTCCTACATCAAAGTAGAAAAGACCTAGTCCTTGTAACTCTTCTGCACGTCGAAGCGTGTCTTTATAATTAGAGTTTCCACCGTCGATAATGCGATCCCCTTCATCTAACAGAGGTTTTAACTCTGATAAAACCTGTTCTGTAACATCTCCTGCTGGGACCATCATCCAAATTGTGCGTGGTGATTCTAGGTTGTCTACTAGACTACGAATAGAATCAGCTGGAGAAGCACCATCTTGTGCAACGTTTTGTACTTGTTGGTCGTTGACGTCTGTTGCAACTACTTCATGACCATTGTCCAACAGGTTCAAGGCTAGATTGTAACCCATCTTCCCTAGACCAATAAGACCTAGCTTCATATAAAGGCTCCTCTCTCTAAAACTATGTAAGTTTTGAAAAAATGAATGAAATATTTTTTCGTTAACACCAATTATACATAAAAATTTTTTCGTTTCAAGCGTTTTCATGAAATTTTTTTCATCCATTTCACTTCAATTCAGAAATGTTATCGTTTACACTATTTGTATAAGATTCTTATGTAAATGAGGGAGTATAATGGAGGAAAATGCATCTAAGCATGTATTGCATCGTATACAAACGATCTATAGCCAATTTAGCGAAAAGGAAAAACTAATTGCAGATTATATACTGAAAGATCCACAGCATATCATTCACTCTACCATCAACCAGGTATCAGAAGATTTAATGGTCGCAGATGCAACCGTTTTCAGGTTTTGTAAGCGACTAGGATTTAAAGGGTATCAAGCAATGAAGATTGCCTTAGCATCAGAAATCGTAAATCCGATTCAGGATATTCATGAAACTATTTCTGAGGAAGATTCCGAAATCGATATTACCTATAAAGTGTTTAATGCGAACATCAATGCACTTGAACAATCAAAGGAAATCCAAGATCAAAGTATGATGAAAGAAATCATAGAAGTTCTGTCTAATGCACGATCCTTGAATTTTTTCGGTTCAGGAGGATCTGGAATTGTCGCAGAGGACGCCCAGCATAAATTTATTCGAACTGGCATTCCAGCTCACGCATACAGTGAATCACACCTTCAAGTTATGGTGGCGTCTCAATTAACAAAAGATGACATAGCAATTCTCATCTCACACTCAGGTTCCAATAAAGACATTATTGATGTGTTAGATATCGTGAAGCAAAATGGCGTTCCAACGATAGCCATCACAAACCTGGCAAAATCAGTCTTATCCAAAAATGTGGATTACGCTCTTTATACCGCAGCAAAAGAAACAGAATATCGTTCAGAGGCACTAGCCTCTAGAATTGCTGAACTCACTATTATCGACGCACTATATGTAAACTATTGCATTAAGCACAAAGAACAAACACAAGAAGCTACACAAAAAATGCGTGAAGCGATATCCATGAAACGCATTTAATTCCAATAGGAAAGGACCAGCATATATGACACTCTATACAATAGGCCTTGATATAGGCACAACCAGTACAAAAGCAGTCGTATTCCAATACGATGGCAATGTTGTTTCTGAATATGAGGTTGGGTATGAATTAGATCAATCACACCCAGGCTTTGCCGAGCAAGATGCGGATGAAATATATGAAGCAGCTACAAGCGCAATCAGGCATGCCCTTCAGCAAAAAGATGTGCCAAAGGAATCGATTTCAGCTGTTGGTATGTCAGCAGCCATGCACTCCGTAATATGTTTGGATGAAAAAGGACGAGCGCTCTCCCCTTCTATCACCTGGGCAGATCGGAGAAGTGTACAGGAAGCAGAACAATTACAAGAAATGGAACGAGACATCTACTTACGAACTGGCACACCGCTTCATCCTATGTCTCCTTTTGCGAAATTGCTTTGGATGAAAGAAAACGATTATGAACCCTATCATCAAGCAACCAAATTCGTATCCATTAAAGAATATTTAACGTATCGTTGGTTCGGAGAATTCGTTGTAGATTATTCCGTCGCTGCCTCCTCTGGATTTTATGATATTCACAAGCAAGAATGGGATGGCCATGCACTAGAGCTAGCAGGCATTACAACAAACTATCTCTCTCGTATCGTGCCAGAGACTTATCAATTAAAAGGTCTTTCTGAAGAAGCCTATGAAAAAATGGGATTACAACCGAATACTCCATTTATCGCAGGAGGCAGTGATGGACCACTAGCTAATCTTGGTATTGGAGCAATTGAGCCAGGTGAGACAGCCATTACTATTGGGACAAGTGGGGCCATTCGCCAATTCACCGCTAACCCTTCTGTCGATGATCGTCAGGAAGTCTTTTGCTATAGTTTCTCAGAAGATTTATGGATTACCGGAGGCCCAACGAATAACGGAGGCATCGTCCTAAATTGGTTAAAAGACCTCTTTTCCAATGAAGGGTATGTTTTGTCCTTCGATCAACTCAATCATCTTGCAGCCGAAGCGCCAGCAGGAAGCGATGGACTGCTCTTCCTTCCCCATCTTAATGGTGAACGCGCCCCTTTCTGGGATGCAAATGCCAAGGCAAACTATATTGGCCTTCGATCCACACATGAAAAGAAACACATGATTCGAGCAGCTATGGAAGGTGTTATTTTTAGTATTTATCACATTGCTCACGTTCTTGAACGACTAGGTAATCACCATGAAACCCTTTATGCAAGCGGCGGCTTTGCCCGTAGCCCACTTTGGTTGCAAATGCTCTCCGATGTGTTCGGCAAACCCGTCCACGTGCCCAAAAGTCACCAAAGCTCAGCATGGGGAGCAGCATGGACAGCCCTGTATAGTATCGGAGAAGTGGAATCATTAGAAAGCATCAAATCTTCCATTCCAATGCAAACAAGCGTCCAACCAGACATGAACCAACATGACATCTATCAGCAAATGTTTGCAGTCTACCAGAACATCTATCCAGCTTTACAAGAACATATCCATCAGTTGCAAACGATTAAATAAGACTAGCGTATGCACCCGGTTAGCGACGCACAAAATGCTGCCCACAGGACTTGGGTTGGTTCGATTTTGCTATGTGATATAGCAGGTTTAACCGATTTTCCCCTTAATACGTATGAGATAAAGGAAACACGATGAGCGTAAGCGATTCGATGTTGACTTATCGTAAGGAGATGGAGGAAGTTTGATAGGCGCTGGAGCTAGACATGTAAGCGCGAACTTATACTCTCTGTTAAAAGAGGCTGCCTATGAGATTCGGGCAGCCTCTTCTTATATGGTATGAAATGTAGCTAATGACGTTTTTTTGCTCTTTTATTACTTGCCTCTAAATCGCTCCCTGTAATCCCAAGCAAATTGCTCAAATGTGTATGGAGATTTTCCTGTAATATCCCTCACCGTATTTGTAATAGCAGAGCTGTATCCCAATCGATTTAACTGATACAATTCAAGTCTTGCTTCCACAATACCAGCATGCAGTCCCTCTTCAAGCATCATCTGTCGTGCCTCTTCCTCAGTTATCCCGTTGTACCTTATTTCTTTCCCTAACACATTCGATAAACTAGATGCTACATGAGCGCAGGAAATCGCTTCTGGTCCTGTAAGTTCATAAGCTTGTCCATCGTGCCCTTTTTCCGTTAGTACATGATAGGCAACGCTTGCGATATCTCGAGCATCGATAAAGGAAACTCGCCCTTCTCCAAGGGGAAGGTAAAACGAACCATGATCATCAATGGTTCCACTACTAAAATTCGTAAAGTTTTGCATAAAAGAGTTTGGTCGTAGAAATGTATAATGAAGACCTGATTTCATCATTTCTCTCTCGATGATCCTATGCCATTTCGCTAATTGGATTGCTTCATACTGGGCCCCACTTCCCGAAAGCTTCACAAGATGTTCCACTCCAGCTTCTTCAGCAGCCTTTACAACATTCATAGAAAGTTGAACAAAACTAGAAACGAAAGGGACGGCAAAAAATACTTTCTCCACCAAATTCATGGCATTCATCAATGAAAAAAAGTTACGAAGATCAGCTTGAATTGTCTCTACACCTAAAGCACGCAGGACTTCCACATTCGTTGAGGACCTTACAGCAGCTTTCACATCATAACCATGCTCAGAAAGCATTTTGGTTAATGGCAATCCAACATTACCAGTGGCTCCAATAATTAAAATTGATTTTGCCATCTCTATCCCTTCTCTCATTTAATGTCTTATTACTTTTATTATCTACTAATTAGGTGTGATACGGAAGCACTAAAATACATGGTATTTCACCCCTTAAAAGATAGGTTAAGGAATGCCATTCACACTCTGTTATGAAGGTTTTCCCCTTTCATATTAATTTAATGTGTTAATTTCATTTATTTATCATGCTACACCATTAAATCAATGGTATTATATACCTATGAAATTTTACCAAAGGGGAGGGAGCAGAATGTATGTTGATTTATTTAATAATTTAGCTATTACCGTTGCACTACTTTTCTTAGCAGGAAAATTCTTTGAAAACAGTCCTCTTGATCGAACCTCTCCCTTATCTACAAGGTTATATGCAGGATTTGGTTCAGGCATTCTTGGCTCCTTATTAATGGTTAGTACAATAGAGATAACAGATACCGTCATTTTAGACTTAAGACACTTAGCAGTCATTATTGCAGCCATTTTTGGGGGCCCTGTCTCCGCTACTCTGTCTGGAATCATCATCGGACTGGCCAGAATGTTACTTTACGGTATTAGTGACACATCCCTAATTGTAGGGTCAGTCATTGTTTTCATAAGCTTAATCCTAGGATTCATTTCTGACGGTTCATTAGCTAAAACTAAAAAATATATAATTATGAATGGAGTTTTCATCATTGTAAATTCTATGATGATTATTTTATTAGTTGAAGATATACGAATAGCTGAAGTAGCGCTGGCGTACCATATTCCTTTTTCCATAATCGGAGGGGGATTGACGTACTATATGGCTGAATTTATAAAAAAATCCAACCAAAACAATCGAAACATACAATACTATAAACTTATCGCTGAAAACTCTACTGACGTAGTATCGACACATAATAAGGAAGGGGTCATCAAGTACATCTCCCCTTCTTGTCAGAGCATTTTAGGCTATGCTCCTTCTGAACTGATAGGAAATAACGTATTTCACTATATTCACCCAGAAGACGTACAAGAAGAACAACCACCTTATGTATCATCTAACACTTCAAGTCAGACACTAGAATTCAGATTCCAGAAAAAGAATGGACACTATGTTTGGTTAGAGACAACATTCAAGCGAATGAAGGGTCTTACCCAAACAGACGATTTCATCTATTCATCTAGAGAGGTAACAGAGCGTAAAGAAATGCAGAAGGAAGTTTTAGATATGAATCGAAAGCTCCATAAACTATCTAGTTTAGATGGTTTAACAGGGATTCCAAACCGAAGGCACCTTGATTATTCACTAGAAAAAGCGTGGCATGATGCGATGATGGACAATACTCCGCTTTCTTTCATCCTGTTCGATATAGATAAATTCAAGACCTATAATGACACATACGGCCACCATCAAGGTGATGCTTGCCTTAAAGAAATTGCCGCTATTATCAACAAGATCGTCAGAGAACAAGATCTTTTCGCAAGATATGGTGGAGAGGAATTTGCCGTCATTCTCCCTCAAACGAATGAAAAGGAAGCCAGACTGTTAGGTGAATCCATTCGTCTCGGTATTATTAATGAAGGCATTCCAAATATCGAATCTGATGTTACACCTATTCTCACAGTAAGTGTTGGCGTAACAACAATTACTCCATATTTTGATTCTGACCATACCATGCTAATTGTTAATGCCGATAAAGCATTATATGAAGCGAAAGAAAATGGACGAAATAGAGTATGTTTCTATAATAAAGAGTATCATAATGTGAAAAAGCCTTAACGTTGGTTAAGGCTTTTTTGGTAACTAATCTTACAATGTATCAAATAACCTTATCTTTCTTCCTTGCATCTTCATCCAACCCTGCACCTATGCCAATCCCCAACATAAAGCCGATCGGAAGTCCTGGAGCTAGTTGATCAAATAGAAGTAAACCGAAGACTAATCCTAAACCAGTACCAATCGAGATAAACACACTCATGTAGTAACCTTTTGTTACTAATATATGATCTTGTTGCATATGAGAAACGATATTCCCTACAAGGGCTCTATGTTCTTTTACAATAGGTTCCTTATCCTGATTGATTTTTTCTTCTAACTCATTCAAGTGACGCTCTAACTCGAGTAAGCAATCACCACATGCCTCACAAGTACTGGAGAAAATAGATGCTCTATGTATGATACGCTCACATCTTTCTAAATCAAGTTTTGAAGTAGTTTCCTCATCCAGGTTGGCTTTGATGTTCATAAGAACGGCTTCGAGTTTTTCACCATAATTAGAATGCAAATGAAACTTTTTCGTAGAAGCACTCTCTTCTATCCTACAATTAGGTGGCTCCATTCCTCATAGTGAGTATTGCCCTATCCTCTTTATACAAATCTTTCATCGAATGCTTATTAAGCTTAACTCGTAATTGCTCGGTATCTAAAAAACATCAAATACATGTATGAACCACAGCTTTTTTAGTATAATTTTATTATCAGGATTACCTCTTTTATAAAGGGGAATACAGTTCTCAAAAAATTTCTCCTTGCAATATAAGAAGGATAATATTATGATAATAACGAAAGCGCTTTCGATGCTGAGAGGGTGTAAATATTTATGGTAACAATTTATGATATTGCAAAAAAAACAGGGTACTCTGTAACAACTGTTTCTAAAGCGTTGAATAACTATTCAGATGTAAGCTCTAAGACCAAAAGAGCTATTCTAGATGCAGTGGAAGAGATGGGGTATTTGCCCAACTCTCACGCTAGAACGTTAACCACCAAAAAATCTTGGACAATAGGGGTTATTTTTATTGAATCTCTTGGTGTTGGAATGAAGCACCCTTTCTTTAATGCGGTCATAGAAAGCTTCCGGAAGAATGTTGAGGTTCTTGGATATGATTTATTGTTTGCATCTCGAATGATTAATAATCAACAAAAAAGCTATTTAGAGCAATTTAAATATCGCGGTGTAGATGGTGTAGTCGTGGTTTGCTCTCTTTTTGATGATGTACAGGTAAAAGAATTAATGGATTCATCGATCCCTACCGTGGTCATTGACCTACATAGTAAAGAATCTGCTGTTGTTAATTCAGATAACTTTGCTGGAAGCTATAAGGCAGTGGAATACCTGTATTCACTAGGCCACCGATCCATAGCACATATCGCTGGTCACGCGACTACCTTTGCAGGGCAAGAACGAAGAAACGGATTTATGACTTCCATGAAAACGATGGGCTTGGATATTCCAGATGAATATGTTGTGAATGGGGATTACTTTTCAAGAGAAGGCGGCTTTAAGGCTATGAATCAGCTACTTTCCCTTCCAAGTCCACCTACTGCCATTTTTACAGCAGCGGATAGCTTAGCCATTGGTGCGATGGAAGCAATTAAAGAAGCAGGATACCAAGTACCAGATGATTTTTCTGTCATTGGGTTTGATGATATTGACTTGGCACAGTTCATTAATCCACCACTTACAACAGTTCGTCAGGATACGAATCGAATTGGACAAGAATCAGCTGACCTACTAATTAAGCAAATCAACACACAACAAAAAATTGCCGAAAGCGTCGTCGTACCAGTAGACCTTGTCATTCGCAATTCATGCAAGGCCTTGGTTCAAGAAGAAAGCTCAAATCCATCTTAATATTAGACTATGTTGAACAATATAATTTTTTTGATAACAAAATCAGTATAAAGAGTTATTCAACAAACGAGGCTTTATATTGAAGACTCAGATTCGAGATAAATTGGAAGAGAGAAATATTTCCGTTATGTGTGATTCCAAATCATATTATGATTAATGTAAAACGAATCACATGAGAATAAATCAAGCCTAACATATTAGTGATCTAACAGTTTATAGCAGTCATAATTCCACAGCATGAAAGTGTGTTTCCTCATCAAATTGTCTATTCTTCAATACATGAAATACACCTCCCGTGTCGCAAACATCCCGCTTAATAAAGCGGTTTTATCTTGAATCCAAATCTTCAAGTTATGGGGAGATAATGGAATATCAACAACAATATGTAATAAAATCTCATAAAAAAGCTGTATCCCCAAGGATACAGCTTTTTTACGTTCTAATTAAATTTCAAACCAATTATTGTGAACCGTTTGTTTATACCAATAGAAACTTTCCTTCTTAGTTCTTTCAAACGTACGATAGTTTACATGAATGATACCAAATCGTTTACTGTACCCTTCTGCCCATTCAAAATTATCGAGCAAGGACCAAAGGATATACCCTTTAATCGGAACGCCAGATTTAATAGCACGATGAAGAGCAGTTAAGTGTTGTTTTAAGTAATCGATTCTCTCCTGATCATTCACGATACCATCTTTTACTTCATGGTTATAGCAAGCACCATTCTCTGTAATATAGATTGGGATATCGCCATACAACTGTTGAAGATGAGTTAATACGTTGTAAAAACCATCCGCATAGACGGGCCAACCAATATCCGTTTTATCATAATCCACCCAAATAGGCTCTACCTCAAACATTCCATTTCCTTTTTTATGACGGGCTACATGGCCTGAATAATAATTTATTCCCATAAAATCAATTGGTTGTGAAATGATGTCCATATCTCCTTCTTCAAGCTTTACATGACCATTGTGTTTCGCAAAAATATCTTGAAGAAGCTGCGGGTACTCCCCTTTGAAGACAGGATCCATAAACCACTGAACCTTCCACTGCATTTCTCGTTCACAGGCATCCTTATCCTCTTGATCTTGACTATATGGTTCTAGCCAATCAACATTCGGCGCATAACCAATTTCACCGTCTGGCACGATATCACGAAACGCTTGCACTGATTTCCCGTGAGCTAACAATAGATGGTGCGCAACATCTATTGCCGCTTGAAGGTCCTGTTTACCTGGAGCATGCACACCTAGGTAATTCGATAAAAAAGACGCGCACCATGGTTCATTGATGGTAATCCATTTTTTCACCACATCTCCAAACTCTCGGAACATTGCTGATGCGTACTCTTGGAAAGCATCTACCGTTCTACGATTCTCCCACCCACCATGGTCTTGCAAGGATTGTGGCAAATCCCAATGATAAAGTGTAATAATTGGTTCAATTCCATTATCCACTAATTCTTGAATTAAGTTACGATAATAGCTTACCCCTTCTGGATTCAAATCGCCTGTTGCTCCAGGCATGACACGAGGCCAGGAAATCGAAAACCGGTACACATCTACACCTAACTCTTTTAAATATTGGACATCTTCCTGATAACGGTGATAACTATCACATGCATCATCTCCATTATCACCGTTTTTTACATTACCTGGAGTATGTGAAAAGGTATCCCAAATGGAAGGAGCTCTACCGTCCTTATTAGCTGCCCCTTCTATTTGATAAGCCGCTGTTGCAGCCCCCCATTTCAAGTTCTGTGGAAATTCTATTGTAGTCATATTTCTACCTCCGTAATGGTCTAGTATTGTACATTATTCATTTTTTTACGTCGGAATGAACTCGTATGAGTAGCTTTGTTTATTTAACCGAGCCTTCTGTAATACTTGAGATAAATAGTTTGTTAAACATTAAGAAAATCAAGATCAGAGGTACTGTGGCCCAGAATACTCCAGATAAAAGCATTCCAAAATCAACATTATACGCATTGTTTAATGAAGCAAGAGCAACCTGCAACGTATAGGAATCCGGACTACGCAGCACGGTAAATTGCCATAAAAATTCTCCCCATACCAGCGTAAAGACAATAATTCCAAGTGTTGCAAAAGCTGGCTTTATAATTGGAAGAACGATACTTCGATAGATTCTAAAATTGGAGCATCCATCTAATTTAGCTGCCTCCATTAATTCATCAGGAACAGACTGAGTTACATATTGGCGCATCAAGAAGATACCTAATGGATTTAATAGATACAGAATTCCAGCACCGAACAATGTATCTAACCATCCTAATTTAGACACAAGATAATATTGTGGAATTAGTCCCAATTGTGGCGGGATCACCATCGTAAGCAATATTAAAACAAAGAAGACATTCTTGCCTGGGAAGTTAAATTTAGAAAATGCAAAACCAGCCAATGAACTGATGATCAACACAACTATCGTAACGCTCGCACATAGTAGAATGGTATTCCACATGGCCTGAAAGAATGGGATCGAATCAAGAACCATCTGAAAATTTTCCACTAATTTTGTACCAGGTATGATAGCTGGAGGGATGGAATTATATGCTTCACTTGGTCTTGTTGCCATTACGAACATCCAGTAAAAAGGAAACAATGATAAGAGAGAAGCTATAATTAACACCACATAAACTGGTAAAACTCCAAATGAAAACTTCTTCTTATTATCTTTTCGCATGTTTAACCCTCCCTTTCTTACGCTTCGTACCTGACGTTAACCATGTATTAATAGACGCTACCACTACGATGATAATCAGCAGTAAAACAGCTGTTGCCGATGCTGTACCAAAGGAATTCAGGTTAAAGGCATCTCTGTATAAATACATAACGACTGTCATCGCTTCATCTCTTGTGAAGGCTGAGGATCCTAAGAATACAGTTGGTTCAGCGAAAAGCTGCATTGCACCAACGGTAGACATGAATACAGTTAAGAGAATAAAAGGCTTTAATAGTGGTATGGTAATATGAAAGAATTGCTGAACCTTATTTGCTCCATCTATAGTCGCTGCTTCGTACAAGTCCTTAGGTATACTCTGAAGCCCGGCTAAGTAGATAATGGTATTGTAGCCAACCCAACGCCAGAACACCATGAGGGAAATAGCGATTTTAGCTCCCCATTCAGAAGTCTTCCAATTGACGGGATCGATTCCAAACCATCCAATAACATAGTTTGCTAGAGCAGATTCATTATTACTGAAGAAAACTCCGAATACGAGAGCAACCGCAACCATTGAGGTAATATATGGCATGAAGATAGTTACTCGAAAGAAGTTTGTAAACTTAATAACAGCCATGTTTAGAAAGTATGCTAAGACTATTCCTACGATTAATTGAGGCGCGGTTCCCATAAGCCCCATAATTACTGTGTTATACAATGACTTCCAAAATAATGGGTCCTGTAAGACTAGGGAGAAATTTTGAAGTCCTACAAATTGCATTTCTCCAAAACCATTCCACTTTTGGAAGGCTAGCACGATACTAAATAAGGCAGGATATAAGCCGATAACACCAAAGACGATAAAGAATGGTGCTATGTATAAATAGCCTGATAACATATCCTTTTTTCGCTCTGATAATTTTCTCTTTTTTGGTTCTACGGTTTTTTGTTTATTTCGGGCAAGTTCCATTCTCTGAACCTCCTATCAATAAGGGCTAGATAGCGATGACCATCCAGCCCTTGATATAACACTATCGTTTCAGTACATCTTTGATGCGTTTTACAGCTGCATCCCATTCTTCTTCAGGGTCTGCACCTTGTGCAACATTTTGAAGAGCCGTTAACACTTCATTGTTTACAGTTACATATTTTGGACCTTTGTACACTGCTGGAATATCTTGAGCTGCCTCTGCAAATACTTCAGCGGTATTTTGACCTCCAAAATATTCATCTGAATTCTGTTTAAACTCTTCCATTTCATACACAGAAGGAGCTGAAGGGAATAATCCACTTTCCGCAAACGATTTCATTTGATTTTCTGGACTAACTAACCACTTAGCGAACTTGTATACTTCTTCGCCATGCTTCGTTTCCTTAGGGATAGAAAGGTAAGAACCGCCCCAGTTACCAGAAAATTGATTAGGAAGTTGTGTTACACGCCATTTTCCTTTTGCTTCAGGTGCATTTTCTGTCATGTAGCCTTTCAACCAAGCTGGAGCCATTTCTACAGCAAATTCACCTTTGTTTAGTGCTGTTGCCCATTCTGGTGTCCACATTTCATAAGAACCAACATATCCTTTTTCATTTAGTTCAACAGCAAAATCATAAGCATCTTTTACTTTGTTATCCTCGTTCTCTATTAAGAGTTCACCTTCACGATTGAAATAACTCTGCTTCAATGCATCCATATTCGCACGGAACGCCATTTCCATGCTATCTACCATCGGTTTTCCTGTAGCTTCTAGAACCTTAGAAGCAGCGTCTTTAAATGATTCCGGATCAGATATCATGTCACTTACTTCATTTGGATCTGTCGGTAAACCAGCATTTTCAAAGACTTCTGTATGATAGTACATGGCTTTCGGTCCAATGTCAGTAGGTAATCCGAATAAGAAGTCTCCTGAACCATCCTCAGCCATTTTCCATTTCCAATCTAAGTATTTGTCCTGTATGTCACCTGCACCTAATTCATATAAATTCATAAATCGACTTTTGGCTTCACGGAAACGATCTAATTGATCAACCTCAATCATCGTCAAGTCTGGTGCACCTGTTCCAGAAGAGATTGCCGTGAACAAGCTATTATGGTGATCCCCTAACTCAGACTTACGAACATTGATTGTAACGTTCGGGTTCTCTTCTTGATACTGTTCAGCTAGAGACTCATAATTTGTTGCTCCAAACACCCAAAAATCCAACTCTATTTTTTCATTCTCGCCGCCACCTTCATCTTCTGAAGCTGACCCTTCTTGATCACTACTACAACCAAATAGAAGCATACTTGAACTCAAAAGCAAAACGATCAACATATAAAATTTCTTCATTCTGTTTCCTCCCCAATAATGAATAGTCATAATTCCAAGAATCAAAAGCTCCACTTTCACGAAACCGGTTTCTACTATCTTTAAAAAAAGAAGCTATTACCTTAACATTCTTTAATAGTCGGCTTTCGAAACCGGTTTCTTTTTTTAACTTAACTTGATTATATGATGTAATGTATCCGTTTTCAATAGTTTTTTGAAAAAAAAGAAACCGATTTCGATATTGAAATAAGAAGAGATATGTAGAAATAAGCCCAGAAAGCTGCCACACTAGGGAATCTCCCTTTCTTACACTATGAACAACATTTTACAACATTTTGAATATCCTTTTCTTGAATATACACATTTCCCTGCTTATCTAGTTTATATTCGATATTTGCTGAGTCTATCTATTGCAGCCTGGATTGATTTTGTAGACGCATCAACTCAAATCTTATACGTTGAAGAAGAATCAGCATTGCAACCTAATGATAAACCATAAAAGTTAGCATTATAATCTTAATTATCCTCTTGCTCACCTAGACCGCCCTCTTCAATCCATACCTTTCCAATAATTTTGTATTTCTTTTCTCCATCACCCACGATATCCCAGCATACAGTGGACCAAAAATAATAGAGGAAATCAGTGTGGTAAATGTCTCAAAACCATCATTAAACACCATATGTAATAAATAGGTAAATATAAAATACCCCGTACTACCCATCAATCCATATAAAAAGAAGTAGTTAGTAACCCCTTTTTTTCGCAGTATCTCCCATTGTCGTAAATGTTTATCATAATACTTATACATTCCACTACCTCGCTCTGTATTTCTCTCTTTCACATTACATTTGTTTCTTCCGTCGTCTTCCCCACCAGATTGCTATACCAATTATTAACAGCAGACCTACGCCAACTATAGCAATGTTCTTGATGTTTGGGACAGAGGCCTTAAAATAGATTGGGGTTGCTTCCGTTAGAGAAATATCCCATGTTAGCGTATTTCCATCTTTTTTCGTTGCGTTATGCTCCTCAATCACATCCATTGGTAATGTCAACTTAAATTGAAGATCAAATTGATTTAATACCGTGTTCATTACATCGATTGGCAAACTATTATCAATATCTTCAAGCATGGTTTCATACGACTTCGCTACATTCACTTCTCCATCTACAATATATGTCGTTGTAAAGAATTGATTCTTTTCCTCTAGAGAGATGAAATCATTTTCACTTTTGATTTGATTTTGTAATTCCTCAGCAGTTAACGATTGCTCAGCATGATAATGTAACCCCTCATCAGAGGATTGCTTTTCAAATGAGAAGCCTTGTTCTTGAAAGGCGTCTTTCATACGATTTTCCATATTCTTATTAATGACCATTTGCGCTTGTTGAGGAAGGACAAAGTCCACATTTACATCCATGGAACCATCCTTATTTACATACACATGCGCTGTACCATCTGCACAACCAGTTAGTATAGCTACTAGTGAAAAAGCAAGCAGCAAAGCTATCCAATTTCGTTTCATTATAACCCTCCCGTATGAGTTTACAAACATAGTAAAAGCGACCATGAATCCTTGGGCCGCTTGACTTACAGTTATGTGTTTTGTTAATTGTTTTGAATATATCGAATCAGGATAACAGTCCCTGAAATGTTCGCAATGACACTAATGAGTAGCATTATAATCCACAGAAATATTGGAAGAGGCTGTATGAGTAATAGGATAAGAAAAGAGCAAGCGCCCTGCTAGCGACGTACAATCCACCCCAAGTAATTTAGAGGAAGTTCGATTAAAACCGCTGCATCACGCAGCAACCTCGAACCAACCGACGTCGTGTAAGCCGCATTAATTTACTGTTCCTTGTTCTTAATCGACACTAGTCAATGCAATCGCTTGTTTGCCGAATTCTTCCCAGGCTTTTTTAAAATTTTCGATATCAATAGGACGGTTCTTTGTTGCATGTAACGGATCATTAATAAAAATAGATTCTTCATTAAAACCTGTTACAAGAACAGAATGAATTTTTTTTGAAATTTGAATGGTGCCATTTTGTGTCTCCCACGTTTCCCATGTATCTTCAGGTACTTTATCATAGGTGCTGGCTAGAATGACAAGGACAGGGGCTTCATTAGACAAGGATTCTTTAATTTTCTCTAGATCGCTGCCTGTAAGGTTTCTAACTTGATTTGGCAAGTATTGGCTTGCAAGTTCTTCTAATGGTTCATGAAAGACAGATAAACCAGGTTCGTCATAGGTGTACATATTACCGACAAATCCATCATTAGGATCTCCGTATATCCCATTCTCTTTATAAGGTACCTTTTTAACTTCTTCAGCGAGCGTCATTTTATCGACGTTGACTCCTGCATGTTGGAGCATCATAGATAAGGAGGTTACCTCACATCCTCGAGGTAATTCAGGAAGCTGATGTATATGAGGGGCATCAAGCAACACAGCTGATGGCTTACTAGGACTCGATTCAACGACTGTATCTTCCACGTCTGGTAAACTTTTTATCTTTACAAGATCTTTAGAGCCAACTTTCCCATCAAGCATCTTTCCATCTACCAAAGTAAAAAGAAACAATCCAATAATTAGAAGAATCATAACCATTCCAGTAGTTTTCATTTAATTTCAACCTAACTTCCTATAAAAAATTCTTCATCCAAAAGTTACCATAGAATGTAGAAAAGATATGTCGAAGTTTGTCGATAGAATTAAATCTTATCATTTGTTTCTTCTAATAAACTTGCTAGAATTGTTAGCTTTTCTTTATTTACGACATCCTTACCGGAATAATGGAGATTCATCCATGACACAGCAGGGATTACAATAACAAAACACGACGCAATCAAGGTCATCATCCAGACTGGATAAAGAGTAGGATTTTTCATCACTCCCCCAAGTAAAAGAAGTAAGATCGATGCAATAACTCCATTCACAAAAGGTGACGGGAATGGAACCTTTTTCACCTCATCTAATCTCAGGATCAACCCTTGTATTTTCACACGTAACAGCCGTCTTTCTTTACGTGTTAGTTGATGAAGTTTTTGATCAAGATATGGTAAATGGATTAGAGGATTATTTTCGAAGGTCGTGGAAGTAGCAGAAGTTCCATAAAGGTAGGATTGAAATTTTATTAGGAAGGTGTTCAATTCATTTTCATCTAACAAATTGACCAATTCTTTACTTAGCTTACTATCCATCATACCATTCCTCCTCTTTTACCTCTATCCTATTAATTAAATAGAGAATATATGAAAATGTTTAATAGACCTTTTTAAGAGTTTTAACATTCCTAGAGGATGGTATACGAAAAATGAGGCGATTCCTTCATAGAAATCGCCTCTAGTAATTGAAACTTATTCATATACAGTTACTTCAACGTTTTTGCGACCGAATGCTAGAGCATCAGATTGATTTGGAATGAATACGTCGATACGGTTACCTTGGATTGCGCCACCAACGTCACCTGCTATCGCTTTTCCATATCCTTCTACATATACTTCAGAACCTAATGGGATTACGTCAGGGTCTACGGCAATCACTTTACGATTAGGGTTTGCACGTAAATCGATACCTGTACTGGTTACACCTGAGCACCCTGTACAATAAGCAGTGTAAGCTGTAGCTTCTACGTTAACCGTTTTTGCTACATTGTCGTCCGCTTGTTGGTCAGCACTGGTGTTGTTATTAATTGTTGTGGTTTCAGTTTGGGAAGTGTTGCTCTCTACTTGCTCAACTTCTGCTGATGATGATTCATTCAATACTAGTTCTTGTCCAACTACGATAATGTTGGAGCTTAGGTTGTTCCACGCTTTAAGGGAACCTACACTTACGCCATTGTCGTGTGCAATGCTCCATAGCGTATCTCCAGATTGAACTGTGTGTGTTCCGTTTGCTGATGCTGTTGTTGCTTCGCTTGTTGTATTTCCCTCTCTATTGTTTACGGTTAGCGTTTGATTTGGATAAATTGTATTAGATGAAAGTCCATTTATATCTTTTATATCATTTACGGAAACTCCATAATCCTGAGAGATTCCCCATAACGTATCACCTTTATCAACTACAACGTCTTCAGCACTTGCTGTTACTGTAGTTCCTACCGAAATCGTTGCAACTGCTGCTACTGAAAGAATTGTTTTTTTCATGATGTTCAGCCTCCTTGGCGAATTGAGTACTCAAGAATTATGATTTTTATTAATGAGCTCTTCGTTAATTTCACATTGACTACTGTAACACCCATAGTAAATACTTCAATAACAATGAGTAAACATTTGTATTTCATTCGTTACATTGTTTTTACGTTATTGTAATATAATTCCCGAACAGGAAAGGAATTCTCCTTAAAGAGTTGTACAATACTCTTCCCCTCCCCCATCAATACGCACCAAAACAATAAATGCCAATATTTTGAAATATTTCTACATCATAGAAGAATTGGCTAGTCCCTCTATGATGTGAGCAAAATATTTGTAAACAAAAATATTGGCTCACCCATTTACCCACCACCGTTCCCCCTTCCAGGTTCTGCTCCCCTGTTCAGGTGCTAGACCCCTCCTCTGTACTGTGTTTATCGCCGTAGGGGGACTGGCACCTGAACCGAGTTGTGTGGCACGTTCTAGTGAAATTCTACTATTTTTTAGAAAAATAGGAAAAAACGTTTTGAATGTCTACTATTTGGAAATACATACCATGAATCATAATTTAGGAGGGTGTATAAAAAAGTGGAAATTCGTGATTTGCTTGATGAAAAGAAGGCTGTCTTTGAATTGGAAAACAGTATTGAGCAAAACACCCAAGAAGTATTTGACATGATGAAAGAGTACGTAAGCCAAGTGTTTTTGGAGCAAGAAGATGTCATTCTGACGATGGAAGAGAAACACATCACCGTTGCTGCCTACAACAGTTTATTTGGTATTAGAAAGTACGATGACGTGTCTGTACTTCGCGATCCTGAATTAATTACGGAAGCAGGTATGGAATCCCTGAACGAAACAACCAACTGGAAAAAAATCGCCCTACACGAGAGTCGTAATTCATTTATTACTGGATTGATTGTGTTCTATTCCCAACACAATTCCCTCAACATTCAACAAGAAATAGGTCGTTTATACGTTAACAAAGACCAGAAAGCTATATTCAAAGGCCTTGTTGGTGGAATGAGAATCGAAATCATGGACGCCGAAATGATCCCAACCCAATTACCTGAGATTATCCAATCTTGTATTGAGGATGCTTTTTTTGAAGGTTGCACATACTGGGATGAAGAGGAAGAGTATGAGTTAGTAAAAGTTTAATAGCAAAGGAAAAGCTCTAGCCTTAAGGCTAGAGCTTTTTTGTGTAAGTAGAATAGATTCTAGGTTCCAGACCCCCGGCGCGGTATTGTGATAGTGTAATAAAGGCATAAAAAAAGAGCCATACTCCCAATTAGGGTAGTGTGGCTCTACTTACATTTACGATTCTGCTTGGTCGTCTGACGGCTGGATAGGCTGTTTTTCTTCTGAATCTTTATCCAAAGTTTGTTCTACCTCTTCTTCAGGTTGTGCTTCCGGCTCAGCTTCAGCTCTACTGCTCTGCGTCTGAGCATAATCCGTCTCTGTTGTCGCCGAAGTTTCTTGGTATTGCTTCTCTGTATCTAGAGAGAAGTTATTCACGTTACCGCGAGAAACATAGCTTTCAATCAATGCTTTCAGATCCATACCTGTTGTTTCTTTTAATGATTCTTGAATGCCTAGCATTGTGGACGTCACACTGTTCGCAACTTTTGCAGAACCACCTTTAGAATCTGATCCACCCATATCAATGACCTTCATGTCCTTAATTTGGGAAATTGGTGCAGATACTTTTTCTGCATAGTCAGGCAATACGTTGATAAGCATTTCCATAATCGCTGCTTCGCCATAGTTTTCCATCGCTTTGGCCATACGCTCTTTGGATTCCGCTTCTGCGATACCACGCTGACGGATAACTTCTGCTTCAGATTCACCTTTAATACGCTCTTGATCAGCTTCAGCCTGTGCCTTTTTGGTTGTTTCATAGGCTTGGGCGTCAGCAATAGAGCGACGACGTTTGTTTTCTTCTTCTTCTAGTTCAACTGCACGCTGCTTCTCGATGTATTGAACTTTAAGTTCTTCTTCCTTAATCTGTTGATTAAGTTTTTGACGTTCGATTTCGCCAGCTTGCTCTGCATTCGCATTGGCACGGTTCGTTTCTTTTTGGAACTCTGCTTCTTTAATATCTTTTTCTTTACGAGATTCTGCTACTTCTGTCTGACGACGGTTTTCCTCGTTCTGAGCTTCCTGGTCGTTCTGAGCCTGATAGATACGCGTTTCCTTCTTCGCATCAGACTCAGCCTTATCAGCGTTTTTCTGAACTTCTGCAATGTGTGGACGACCAAGGGCATCTATGTAGCCATTTTCTTCGTCCACGTCTTCCACATCATTCAAGGCAAAAGATGTAATTTCAAAACCCATGCCTTTCAAGTCAGCTTCAGCAATATTTTTCACCTGTGTGTTTACTTCTTTAAAGTCATTGTACACTTTCTCAATTGGAAGTGACGCAATGATAGAACGTAGATGTCCGTTCAACACATCTTTCAACTCAGATTCACGTTCTTTCTGTGCTTTCCCTAGGAATTTCTCAGCAAAATTGGCCATAATCTCAAGGTCACTACCGATACTGATCACGGCTGTACTTGCCACTCGGACAGGAATACCTTCTTTCGTGTAAGCTTTCTCAGAATTGACCTGTAGCTGGAATGATGTCAGGTCAATTGGTGTTGCCGTTTGGAACATACGTAGACGATAACCGCCACCACGAATAATCTTCATAGAACGTCCATTTTCATCTTCAAACACGTTGTTCTCTGCTTCTGGATCTCCAAGCTTCGGCCCTGTTACGATAAGTGCTTCGTTGGAACTTGCCGTTTTGTAGCGAATGCGGAATATAATAAATGTGGCAATCCCGCCAATCAATACTAAAGCCCCAAGAATAGACAAAATAATGATAACTGCTGCTCCCTGTAGCATAAAAAGCCTCCCTATATAGTTTCCGAACAACACCCATTTTCTCACAACTGGAAATTTTATGGAAGATATGGATGGTTACACTATTATGTACCGAAAAAGGGTCCCCCAACGTTTCAGTTTTCTTATAAAAAAATATCAGGTGGCTGACCCCCACCGCTTTAGAACATCACTCTACTGGGGGCCAGGCACCTGATTTTTATTTTGCTGATTCATCAGGATTTACCATCGATAGTAATAAATCCGTTGGAATCTTAAAGTTATCCTTACTAATCAACATATTCTTTAAATCTTCTTCGTCATCGTCATCGTCTCGTTTTAAATCTCCGATTTCCTTGTGAAGGGCTTCCATTTTACGGTCTAATTCTGCAGCTGATTCTGCTGCCTCTTTTAGATCATCCAATAAACGATTGGGAATTTCATAATCATATTTGTAGTAGATTTTGTGCTCTAAGCTAGCCCAAAAGTCCATCGCTATAGTTCGAATTTGAACTTCTACGTACACCTTTTCTTCTCGGTCAGACATAAATACCGGAACAGTGAGTATTAGGTGTAAACTCTGATATCCATTAGGCTTAGGATATTCAATATAATCCTTCGTTTCTATTACATTAATATCTTTTTGGCCTTCAATCATGTCACGTAGCCGATAGATATCTGAAATAAACGAACAAGATACCCTAACACCTGCTATATCCGTAATTTGTTCCTTAATACTATCTAAAGAAAGTTCGATACCTTTGCGCTTTGCTTTTTTGAAGATGCTTTCCGGGGATTTCACTCGTGAATTGATTTGTTCAATGGGGTTATAATCATGAATATATTGAAACTCTTGTTTCAGAATATCCACTTTCGTGGTAATTTGATCAACTGCAAACTTATAAGACATCATAAACCGTGTCATTTCTTGCTTTACATATCTAAGCTGAGCTCTATCTAATTGATTCGGATCGTCCATAGCCTCTTACTCCTTCATAACAATTTTCTACAATAGACACAGGCTACACAAGTAACCCTTTACTTAAATCTTATCATATACAAGAGTTTGTTGTTTATTATCTAGATGCAGTGATGCGTCTTTCATTGTAACGTAACCTTCCGCCCAAACCAAAAATAGGTATTCGTCATAAAGTATATAGACTAATAATGGGAGGTTATTTTTCTATGTATTACCCTTATCAAGATCAACGTGTACACCAGCAAATGAATACGCAATTAATGACATTGGTGGACCCTTATGTAGTCCACACCTTACAGTCAGTAGTCGGTAATATGTTAATTGTTGAAACAACGAAGGATACCATTCGCGGCAAATTAATAGAAGTAAAACCTGACCACATTGTGCTTACTGCAGGGGACTCCACCTTTTTTGTACGAATTCAGCAAATAGTGACTATTATGCCAGATAGATAATGAACAGCGTAAGCGCCCGTCTAGCGACGCACAAACTGTAAAAAAAGTGCCTGACCCCCGGTGCGGTATTGTGTTAAAGCGGCGGAGGTCAGGCACCATCACTATTACCGAAATGACAAGATCAATCCATGCTGGCAAGCGGTTTGTAAATCTCGCCATGTTTTATTGACTAGATTATCTTCTAACACAGCTGTAATGCCTAAGTATGGAAAAACAGATTGAGCTGCTCTCAAACTCTCAGCTGCTGCATCCTCGCAGACAATACTAATCTCCGAAAGTTGTTCTTCTGAAAAGTATTCGCCATTAACATGAGCATTCCATGAAAAATGAACCACTTCATAAAATTGATTTCGAGCTTTCTCCAAGTTTTCTTCAGCTTGATGTACCTTTTCCAAAATAAATGAATATTTCTCACCTTTATCCCATTCCTGTTTGTGCGTCTCGGCTAAGGCCTTACATTCTTCCAGAAAGTGTCTGGAAATCCCTAGGGCCACTGCTGCAAACTGCACCTTTGCAAATTGCATAAAAGGATATGTATAGAATGGTTCCTCATAAAGCGTTGCTGACATATCAAAAAGCAATGCCCTATCCTCTGGAACGAAGGCTTCCCTAACCTGAATGGTTTGGCTATTTGTTGCTTTCATGCCAGTAGCGTTCCAATCCCCCACCAACTCAACCTGGTCTCGTTCAAAAACGAAGGTACGCATTTCAGCATCTTTTCCATCTCCATGCTCAATCATCGCATTTACCGTGAACAACGTCGCGAATGAGGATCCACTACAAAATTTCCATTCTCCATTTACAACGTAACCTCCATTAACAGCCCGGGCTGTGCCACTAGGATAGCCACTGCCAGAAATAACAGCTTCTCGATTGGTGAACTTCTCACGGTACACATGCTCAGGAAACAACTTTGTAATAAAGCCCCCACCTGAACAAATGCCAATCAACCAACCAAAATTCCCTTCCATATAGGAAGCTTCTTCATAGATTTCTGTGGCTCTTGGTAACGTGGTCATGATTCCACCAAATTGTTCCGGCACTAACAGCTTAAACAAGCCTTGATCATAAATGTATTCCAGTATATCGGGAGCAAGGTCCCCCCGTTTTTCCATTGCTAAAGCATCTTCTCTTACTCTGTCACGTATATCATCGGAAAAAAACCTCATACTATGCCACCCTCCATTCAACATTTACCTTTGTTTCCCTACTATAACAAAATGTACATAATGTGTAGAAAATGTCTACTAGAATGAAACAATTTTACATTCCTTTCGTATAGACTTATTAAGTGTACATTCGAAAGAGGTGCTTCTAGTGTCAAAGCCAATCTATTGTGACAAGTGTAAGAAAGAAATTAGAGTTCGAGAAGATTTAGTTACTGCAACCATGGTAATTGAAGTGGTACCATACCACGAAGCTTGTTATGCGAAAGACTTAAAAGGAGCAAAAACCTTTTTCTTAGATAACCAGCCCATTAATGGTTTCTCAGGGAATGTTGGAATCTTTTTTGTTATGATTCTTGCATTTTTCTGGTTACTCTTTGCTGACGGGGCATCGAAAGCTGCTTCTTTACTAGCATTAATCCCGATTGGATATCGCCTATATTCTTACCTTACATATGAAAGGCACGTAGAGAAATAACTAGCTACCAAAATGGTACCAGCCCCCCCATCACTGAATTGTATTAACGTTTCACTTTGCCAGTGCGTTGCCACCACGTTCTAGAGTGTCTCCTTGTGGTATATGCGAGGGGTCATTAGTGATTACAAGCAAAATACTGATGTAAATCTTACAGTGTATGTTGATGTAGTTACTCCAAGAAAAATATACAAGTGATATAGAATAATTAGGTCTAAAGATAAATGCTTTAATGAGAAGGGAACTCCAACAACCTATGGGTTCCCTTTTATATGCTTGTCTCTTTTTCAATGTCAAAAAAGATACCTACTACTTTATCACTTTATCACACTACTACAGCGGGGGTCTGGCACCAAAAACGAAAGCATGGTGTTATAATAAGTTAAAGCATGTCATAATAAGATTAATTAAGTCACAAGCTACAACTCATGCATAATACCTGCTGATGAGTTGGAAAGAAAGGTGTGAATATATGTCCAAACAAAGAAAATTACCATTATATGTGCAAATAAAAAATAAATTAGTAAACAACATAAAAGAAGGAGTCTGGCAACCAGGAGAAGCGATCCCTTCCGAAAGCCAGTTGATCGAGCAATATAACGTAAGCCGAACTACCATACGCCAGGCGGTTCAAGATCTTGTTCAAAAAAATGTATTAGAAACAAGGCGCGGGGCCCCTACGAGAGTTCGGGAAGAACCACAAGTAGAGCTTGGGAATCCGGGGATTATGCACCACGAACTAGGTACAAACATGGAAGTGAAGGTTCTCAGGTTCGAAAAACTAAAAGAACATTACCATGCGAAATATCAATTAAAACTAGAAGAAGAAGCGGAAGTTTATTTACTAGAAAGGTTACGAATTGCTGACGGGAGACCAATTGCCTTTCAACAATTATTCCTCCCCCTTTCAATTGGGGAAAAAGTAAAGGAATTTTCTTATAAAGACTTTGATATTTTCCCTAAATTAGGACAACACAACATTCACTACACCAACATTCAAGAAGTCGTCTCAGCTTCGAATGCTACCCAGTACGAAGCTGATTTATTAGGGATTGTTCCAGGTGAGGCTTTAACAGATATAGAACGGACAACCGTAGGTATAGACAGTATGCCAATTGAGTATAGCCGTACCAAATATCTTCCGAATGCTTTTCATTACCGAGTAGAAATAGGTAAGTAATTCACGATAACATATTGTAATAAGTTGCATCATATTGTAATATGTTCATTAGATAAAACGATAATTAGAAGCAAATTATAAAATTCAACTACAGGAGGAGTATAATGAACAAACTATCAAGCATCCGTCACGATAAAACGCAAATCGATACGGTCCGTATGCGTCAATATCGGCTTGGAAGAGTCCGGGAGCAATTGAGAAAACAAGGGTACGGTGGTATTGTTATTTTTGACTCTGTAAACCTTCGTTATGCAACAGGCAGTCGAAACATGCAGATATTCATGCTACGTAACCCAGGTCGTTATGTGTACATTCCAACCGAAGGACCGGTTACTTTATTTGATTTTCCTAACTGTGAACACCTTTCAGAAGGATTGGAAACAATTGATGAAGTTAGAGAGGCAACAACACTTTCTTATGTAGCATCCGGCGAAAACCTATACGACAATGCAAGGAATTGGGCAAAAGAAATCGAAGAGCTCGTTAAAGAACGTCAAGGAGGCAACAAAAAACTAGCGATTGATTACTCTCCTTCCATCGGGCTTGTTGAACTGTCCAAACTAGATGTCGAGGTAGTGGACGGGCAAGAAATTATTGAGCATGCTCGTAGTATTAAAAGTGACCAAGAAATTGAAGCGATGAAAATTTCTGTTCGTACAGCAGAACAAGGCATGATTCGTATGCAACAGGCACTTGAGCCAGGCATCACCGAGAATGAACTGTGGTCCTACCTTCACCAAACGAACATAGCACAAGGCGGGGACTATGTGGAAACAAGACTTCTAAACTCTGGCCACCGTACAAATCCTTGGTTCCAAGAATGTAGTGACAAAGTCATCAATGAAGGTGAGCTTGTGGCCTTTGATACAGACATGAACGGTCCATTCGGATACTTCACAGACATCAGTCGCACGTTCTATTGCGGAGATAGTGAACCAACGGATGAACAAAAACGTCTTTATCAAACAGCATATGAACAAATACAAACGAACATTGACCTACTAAAGCCAGGCATGTCCTTCCGTGAATACGCAGAAAAGAGCTGGAAGATCCCAGAAGAATTCTTCCCGAACCGTTACTTCACAGTAGCACACGGAACAGGACTTAGCGGTGAGTATCCTTATATCGTGTACGCACAAGACTTCGAAGAAAAAGGGTACGACGGCATCATCCAACCAAATATGGTACTGTCAGTAGAAAGTTATATCGGTTCACCAGGTGGAAAAGAAGGCGTGAAACTAGAAGAACAACTACTCGTAACGGAAGACGGCGTCGAAAACTTCTCCGACTTCCCATTTGAACCGAAACTTCTTAAGTAATCACATTAAAAAGGTACCTGACCCCCATCACGCTAACGCGTTACCATACCGGGGATCAGGCACCTTTTTCTTTTTTTAACAACCGGTATCCCCACCAGCTTTCCGATGTTCTATCGTTATCTTAACAAACGTTTCTAGACCTCTATACTCTACGTCCACTGATTTTTTGATACGGATATACGGATGCAGACCTTCCCAAAGTCAAACCCATCTAGAAGCTCCTTGGCCCCTTCTATTTTCTCAATTATTCCTACATACAAGCTCACGTAAGACTTTTGAGCATTCAAATTAAACAAAGTAGATGACTCATCACCATAACATAGCATCTTGTACTGAATACCTTCTTTGAGTTCAGGTCCGTGACCTAGGATGTATTGTCGAATAAGTAACAGCTTCTCTCTTTTCTACAATCTTCTTCTAGTAACTCATAATATTCGGTTGGGGTTCTTGCTTCATTGCATGGTATAGCCTCCTTTTTAAATAATTGACCACTTTTTGAAAGATGCACTGTCTTACGAATCAAACAGATTGAGTGACAGTTGCTCCGCTTCATTGTTGGCATTCCGTTTCTTCTGAGCTCTTTTTGTTTGAACATGATTGGTACCTTTAACACTTGAAAAGATTTCTTTCGCCCGTCGATTTGCTTCTTTCACATCCAGTACTGGTTCACCATAATCCATATGAACAAAGCCATGGAACTTCCAAGGTTCATGAACATACTTGTTTGGAACGTGCTTCAGCGCTGGAATGTGACGGCGTACAAATGTACCTTCAGGGTCGAGGTTTTTTCCTAGTTTGATTGGATTAAGAACTTTTACTGACTTAGACTCCGTTGTTCCAGCTGTGAGTTGTGTTTGGCTATAATGAATACCTGGCACATAGTCCAAGAATAGTCCAGCAAGATAATCAGCGGGCCTGCGCCACTCCATGCCTAGCGTGTGGCAAGCAAACGAAATGAGCATCGCTCTTAATTGATTATTAATCCAACCCGTCTTCAGAAGTAACCGCATCGCTGCATCAATCATCGGAATCCCCGTTTCCCCATCACACCATTTCTGATACACTTCAATGTCTATTTTTCGCACATCATCTAACGCGGTGTCGATGGATTCATAAGCAATCGACGGATTACCCACCAACCACTGCTTATAGGTACTGTGCCAGAATAGACGTGACAGAAACGCCTTCAGTTGATTATCATGTTCCTCATCTTCTATAGAGAAGAGCTGTTCGTTCGTCTGCTGGACAATATATCGCATCGAAATATTCCCCCATGCAAGATAAGGAGATATCCTACTACCTGATGTAGAAGAAGCAATGGGATCTGCCATATCATCCTTATACCGCTTCGAACGCTCTGATAAAAACGTTTCTAGTGACTCAAGCGCTAGACTTTCACCACCCTGTTGCCCATATTTTATACGCATGCCACCAACCGAAAGCCTGTTCATTTTTTCAATAGTGGAAGATAGGATAGATGGAACTTCATCCTCATCCACAGTTGGAACATACTCAGGTATTTCAAAAAGTTGGCCGTCCATATAGACATTCCACTCTTTTTTAAAAGCCCTGCTATTATCAATACCCTTCTGAACCCCATCTTGCTGATACTCCTTCATTTGAAGACCTTGCGACTCCATCCACTTATGTACACGCATGTTTCGCTCATTCATTAAAGGCGTCCCGCTTTCCTCGTGGGTGTGGATCGTAAATTCCCCAAACGCTTCATAGATCGTCTCGAGAACATCCTCCATTTCTTGAATAGAGACATAAACGGTACCTCTTCGCTTTTGAAAAGATTCCTGAAGTTCCGTAAGCCCTTCCATAATAAATTGGAGATGACGAACCGATAGCTCGCTATCTTTCCATAGAGAGGGATCAGCTATATAAATTGGTAGAATCGGTTCGCCAAATCGAAGGGCTTCCACAAGTGGCTGATGATCATGTAACCGAATATCCCGTCTAAACCACACAACTTGCAACACGTCCATCCCTCCGTTTTTATGTATCTATAACCTATTGTAAACGGAAATCTGTGGAAGGAGAAGGAATAACCATCTCCCCTGTTTAGTTTAATCACCTAGAAAAAAGGAAATATTGCCCTGCATGATTGATTTTATATAAAGGAGTTGTGGCCACTTGAATTTACTAGCCAGCAACCTCATAAACGCCACCATTACTAATTCCGAATCCGAAAATGAAAAGGCTACCGTACACGATGTTTTCATCGATCTTGAAGAGCAAAAACTAGCATATGTGACGCTAAAACTGTACAAACCACCTCACGAAATGGATGAACAAGAAAGCAAAAGTTTTCTAGAAAAAATCAACCCTCTCGATAATAAAGATAAAAAGAGTAAACAACTTTACTATATTCCAGAATACAAAATAGAAACCATAAAACCTGGCAAGCTTACGATGAGTGGCCAAAAAATTGAGGAAGAACGCAGAGAGCCCTCCCCTAACTGTCACTCTCATACCAAACTCCAAGAGATACCAATCGTATCAGAAACAGGCGAACAACTAGGAGAGCTAGAAGAAATCATCCTCAATACAAACGACAAAACCATCATTGGCCTTATGCTGGAAGAAGAACAAAATAAACCATATCTCCCGTGTGAAGATGTAGTAAGCTGGAACGAAGATAAAATCATAGTAGCTAGCGGAGCACAATTGAAGCTTCTCGACCACCTGGAGCAGCTCCGGTAAAAAAAGTGCCAGCCCCCACTGCTTTACTGCATCACTGCGGCGGGGGTCTAGCACCTGTTGCAGTCGATAATTTTTTTACACTATTAAAAGTGCCTGCTCCTCAATTAATATTTTTGGGAAACAGGCACTTCAACTTTATCTTCCGTATTTATTCAACTGTTGTTGCAACTTCTTGTTCAGCAGAGTAATATCCTTTTGTTTGTGAATGATCAAGAGCCTGAGATTGTCGAAACTCTTCTGCTTCTGCCATTTTTGTTAACTCTAAAGTGGCATCGTGATTCTTCTTGACTTCTTGTTCCACGTCTTCAAGAGATACTCTGAAGAATTCTTTTTTATTGTTAATTTTATTTACCCTAAGGTGATCAAATGCATGGTGTAATGCATTTTCTAAAGATGGAGCATCGTTAGAGAAAATCATCCCGTGAATATCAAACGTAAACGGAACCGAAGCATTGCCTAATTCCTTCACACGATCGAGTGGCTCCAACCTTCTTGTCATACCTATTTTAACTATGTCGTTACCAAGAGAACCAATGTTAGAAATGATATAAACATACCCTGCTCTGGCATTTTGTGCACGAAAATCTACATTTTCTTTCTCTTTTTCAAGTTCAGCAATTTTTGCTTCATACTCTTGAATCTTACGTTCTAGTTCTTCTTGCATTTTTTCATCGGCGTTTTCTAATCGATCACGATAATCTTGAAGAGCCTGATTAAAGTGTTTTTCATCTTTCTCAATCTTCTTCTTCTGTTCCTCAATTTCTTTTTGGATTTTCGCTTCCTCGCGCATTTGTTCTTTAATGCGCTTTTGCTCTTCTTTTTCTTCTTCTTTCTTCTTGGCATACTCATAAGCAAGATATAATTCCTCAAGCTTAAGGTTTAAATAATCTTGTTTTAGGGTTACTGTATTGTATTGATTAAACTTATTTAACTGTTCGAAAGATTTTTTAATACGTTTTTCACTAGCCTCAATATTATTAAACTTCACTTTAGAAATAACGGTATCACATTCATTATTAAACGAACGAATGGTCATTTTAATAATGTTATTGAGCATAGCTTTACCCTTACTTTTGTTTCCGTCTAAACTAAAGTTTTCCGGATGAGATGTGGCTGTTTTATTTTTTGCCATTTGTTTTTGACGATCACGAATATCATCTAGCTTGTCTTTATAAGCCTGAGATGATTCAAGGTCATATTTCGGTTCGTAAAAACCAAATGATTGAAGTAATAATTCATCATTGAGAACAATCATTTCATCTTTCTTTTCAGAAATAAGGTTATCCAATCGAGTTGTCTCTTTATTTCTTTCTTCTTTCTGAGACTCTAGTTGTTCAATCTCTTTTTCAATTTCAGCTTTCTTCTGATCGACTTTAAGTACATCATCAAACCCTACTTCTTCCCACATCTGTCTAATTTTCTTACGACGCTTGTATTCCAGCACTATAAGTATAATCCCTACTATAGGTGGTACGATTATATTCCATAACGCAAAGCACAATGCGATCATCCAGGGCTGCAAGTACCATGGTTGTTTTGGCAAAACAATCTCTCCTCTACTACTTTATGTAATGTAAAAATAACACTTTTAAGATTTTACCAGACCTAGCAATCTAAAGGTAATGGTAATATTTTACTAGTTGATGTTTTTTTGAAAGTTACTATATAACTTTTTAAATAGCTTTTTTTGAAACTTGAAATACCAGTAATAAAGGAGGTAAATATAAGAACCTTATCTTATCGAAATAAAGATGATTGAAGGAACATATGAATAGTACATAAATGAAAAATGCTGTATCAATGGGATTCAGCATTTTTTCATAACCATCTTCAATTCGAATGATAATTCACATCCACCAGCACAATCCATAAAATATCCATCTTCCTTCATCAAATTATCTTTCATCGTATCATAAGTAAAGGAGCGCTTTTTGATAGAAGAAAGCTTCTTTCCACTTTCACAATCAACTACCGAGAAATAGGAAACACTAAAATCACCTTCAGCTTTCATAAGAGCTGTATCTGTATGATCAACCAAAGTAAAGGCTGGAGCAATCATCTTACCCGTAAATGCAATAGCCCCAATATGTTGCCCCTTCTCATCATAGAGAGAAAAGCCCTTATTTATCCCTTTACCTTTTTGGATGGTCCCTAACAAGTCACCTCTATGATCCTCCATTATCAGTTCTACCCCTACCATGGTATGTAAGCTTAAAAAATTCAGCAATTGATTGCCTACTTGAGTCGTAGATTCTGATTTTTCCTCAACTGTACCAATTGCATCTTCACCTGCGTACAATCGATACATCTTGCCTCTATAATTCATTCGCGCGTCTTTTTGTAGACATAAATTTGTATAGGATGGAAACAAAGTGAGCCACATTTCTATTAAAATACCGAAGTTTAATGATTCTTGATTTATTTACTAAATGATTAATATCCCTTAGACAAATAAAAAAGACCACAATCGTGGCCTTTTTATTATCGGCGATAAATCTTGGACAACAACCTCAAAATTTCTATATATAACCATACAAGTGTAACGACCAGTCCAAACGCAGCGTACCATTCCATATGCTTTGGAACGCCTGACCCAGCACCTCTTTCGATAAAGTCAAAGTCCAGCACTAGGTTCAAAGCCGCAATGATTACAATCCCCACACTAATTAAAATACCAAGCGGAGTCGCCTCGTGAAGATGTGGGACATTAAACCCAACGAAACCTCCAACGAATGAAATAAGGTAAACAACAAAAATTGCTCCTGTTGCCGCAACGACACCTAACCGAAAGTTTTGGGTTACCTTAATCATGCCAGACTTATAAGCAAGGAGCAGGCTAAACAATACTCCAAATGTCAAAATAACCGCCTGAAACACAATCCCTTCAAACTGAGCCTCATACGTTGCCGAAATCGCACCGACAAACAATCCTTCCAACAAAGCATAAATCGGTGCTGTAATCGGAGCAGCCTTAGGAACAAATACCGTGATGAGCGCAAACACCAAACCACCAAGCGCACCACCAAGCATCAATCCTGTCCCCATTCCTGGATTCGCCACTAACATATTCCATGAATAAATTGACGTAGCAGCAACCAGCAGAAGTAGAACAAACGTCTTGTTCACACTCCCTTGTATCGTCATCTGATTCTCGCCCGTCATCCCTCTATATCGATCAAACGTATTAGCTGATAAACTCGGATTACCTGTTCTCATATCGGAAAGCCTCCTTTAGTTGTGCATTGAGTTTTATTTTTTTGTACTTGCTGTAACTATATTATATACGATTAGAATGATGACAGGTTTCAGTTTTATTTTTTATTAAAACATCACTTCATAAAAGAAGAACGTTGTACTTATACAACGTTCTATACTAAAAAGACATTTGATTTAATTTTTCAATTGCTGGCATATCAGCAGGTGCCCAGTCAATACTTAGAAGTTCACCCGGAGACAGCCATTTAAATGCAGCATGTTCTTTTAAAACTGGTTCCCCTTTTAGTAACTTACAATAATACGTAGTTAAATGGACAATAGCGAAATCATATTCATAAACAGTGTGCTCTACCTGTTCACCAATTTCTACAGTACAATCCATTTCTTCTTCTACTTCACGGTACAGTGCTTCTTGTGGTGATTCACCTTCTTCAATCTTTCCACCAGGGAATTCCCAGACTAATGGCATAGTGTCGGTATAACCTCTTTGAGCACAGAGGATTTTATTGTTTTCTATAATAACAGCACCGACTACGTAAATCTCTTGTTTCATCGTTACTCCCCTATTCAGTATTACTACTACTGTTTTCAGTTGATACATAACATTTGTTAATTTCTAATTATAATAACAAGTATCTATTTATACAAATATTCTTCTAAAAAAGAAGCCGTAATTAATAAAATTACGGCTTCAAACTTACTAATCTTTAATTCTTTCACTCATAGGAGTAATGTTAATAATTACAGGTAAACTATTCTGTAATTCACCATTTTCTCGGAGTGTAGGTCCATAGGCTATACATTGACCTTTCTTTAAAGAAGAAAGCTTCTTCTCCCACTCTTTGCGAGAATTAGTATCATGGCCTAACATTGAAGCAATTGAAAGAAAATGTTGGGAAAAGTAATACTCTCCCAACATCTTAACTATTCCTGTTATATGATTTATATCGCTCAAATATCTTTGCTTCTTCAATAAATTGAACAATCTTATCCACTGTTATCTCCACACTTGAGTTAACTTCGTGCTCCCATATTCTTAGAATATGCCATCCTTTTTTCAAATAGTATTGATTTACTTCTTCATCTCGTTCCTTATTACGACTCAATTTATTAAACCAAAAAGATTGATTTGAGTTTGGGAAAGTACCATGCGCCTCACAACCGTGCCAAAAGCATGAATCAAGAAAAATGACAATTTTGTATTTCTTTATGGCTATATCTGGAGTACCGTATAAATTTTTAACGTTCTTTCTAAACCGATATCCTCTATTCCATAATTCCTTACTCACTTTTCTTTCAATGGAGGTTTCTTTTCCTTTAATTGCCCCCATCTTCTTCTTTCTTTGTTCATCTGTAAGAGACTCCGCCATGAACCCCACCCATTTCTGACCTTTTTAGTCAGACTTCCCAAATTTAGAAATTAAAAAACGAAATAAGTAACTTGTTTTGTTTAAAGGGAGGGTTTATAGACCAATTTGTTGTTCGATATATTTGTTATTTAACCAAAAGGATTTCTTTACTACATGGTCACCCTGTGGGGTTTCATACGTATCTTGTTTATTTTGTGCATGAGGGCGAACATGTGCCACTGGATTTTCCGAAGCAGTAGGTAGATTTCTACATTCACCATCTTTGATACGGTTGATGGTTTCATCCCATACTTCTCTAACCTCAATTTCTAAATCATTATGAGGAATGTTCCAGAACAGTGCTTTTTCAAAGAATAGCTCATTGTGTTCATTGTATCTAAATACAACAAATAAGAATCTCGTATTTAAAAACATTTCTCTAAGTGTAGAACTATCCCATTCTTCTTTAATTAGTTCTTTATATTTAAAAGCTGGAAATGACATCGATTCTTTGACTTTACCTTTTTTAGAGACCGTAATATTCTTGACTTTGATATTAGCTTTTCTGAATTCTTCTGTTTTTTCTAAGCGATCATCTAGGTTTAACATTTTAGAAGCAACTCTAGCAGTAAAATGTTTAGGCTTACTTTCTACCTCTTCCCCCACCTCACTCATTATCGTATCTACTGACATTCCGCTAAAGCGATTAAATTTCTTTAGGATGAAAGACTCTAATGTGTCTTCACCTAAATCATTTTCTTCAAGAATAGATTCGTGATATGTCTTTTTCCCAGGGAGTATGTAGTGATTCAACACAGTAGTCATATACGAAGTTTTTAGAGAAAAGGCTCTTTGCATAGCATATTCATCAGAATATGGCTGTGGCCTATGAGAATATTTATTAGCCCCTTTTGTACAAGCTCCTAAGTAGTTAGTATCTCCCTCAGACAATTCATGGGCTTTTCCTTGACGTACTTTTTCAACTATCTTCTCCCAATCAGCCTTAATAATCTTTAAATCTTTTTCTGGGAATTGAAATAACTGTGCATGGGTAATTTGGTAATCAAGTCTATTTGGTATAACATCTTTTGCTTGATGGAGGTAAAAAATAAGGAGTAATGTCTGGTTCTTCTTCCAGAAAGAGCTATTTTCAAATTTTTCATGAGGCAGTGTCATATAATCTATGATGTTTAATACTAGTCTTTCCTTTGCAACAGGTCTATTCTTGCTTCTATATATATACGGTGTCGTCTTTAACTCTACACCAGCTTCCTCAAAATCTGGTTCTGCATTACTATTAATCTCGTATCCAAAATGACTTTTTTCAAGAAGTTGTCCAAGACCTCCCTTATTACCTTTCTCTCGAATAACCAAGCCATCTAATGCTTCACGAAAACTTTTATTTTCCAGTTTCTTAGCATGATTTTCTATGGATTTCGGACTAGAAACATCATATGCAAACTTCTGTTCGGACATATGCACTCCCCCTATGATATAATCTTTATATATTGCATTCCTTGTTGTATAATGTCATATAGTCTTTAACTTTACAATAAAGAACGGAGGAAGTCATAGTGAAATTCGATTATACCATTAGCGAATTATTTGCTGGTGTAGGGGGCTTCCGTCTCGGATTTGAAAGAGCTTCAAAAAACTGGGAAACTGTTTATGCGAATCAGTGGGAACCAGGCAAAAGTAAACAACATGCATATGACTGTTATATCGAAAATATTAAAAATAATGGATTTGTAAAGACAAAGGGTATCAGTACCCACGAAGAAACGAAACGAATTCATAATACTGATATTGCCGAACACGCAGATAAAGCATCTTACTATATTCCAGATCACACCGTTTTAGTAGGTGGATTTCCATGTCAAGATTATTCTGTTGCTCGTACGCAAGCTGATGGAATTGCTGGGAAGAAAGGGGTTCTTTTCTGGCAAATAGATAAGATTATAGCAGAAAAACAACCTCCCTTTGTTCTATTGGAGAACGTGGATCGATTGCTTAAATCTCCTTCAAAGCAAAGAGGCCGCGACTTTGGAGTGATGCTCAAGTCATTTGAAAAACGTGGCTATGGTGTTGAATGGAGGATGATTAATGCTGCGGATTATGGATATCCTCAAAAGCGAAGAAGGGTATTTATCTTTGCGTATCACAAAGATACTCATTATTATCAATCCATGAAACATTTTGATGGAGAAAACATCCTTCATAGCAATGGATACTTCCAATCCCAATTCCCGATACAAGAAGAATCATCAAATCGTCATCAGCCACTCTCTACCACTCTACATGATGATATAGTGGAACTTTCTGATAACTTCAACTTTCGATTTAGAAATAGTGGTGTAATGATAGATGGAGAAGTATATTCTGAGGAAGTACTACCTAAAAAGCCGAAGAAGCAAACTACTCTAGGTGATATTCTGGAGCAAGCAGTAACAGATGAAAAATATTATCTAGGTGAAAAACTAGATGATTGGGAGTATATGAAAGGCCCTAAGAAAATAGATCGTGTTACTAGCGAGGGATACAAGTATCAATATGCTGAAGGGGGAATGGCCTTTCCAGATCACTTAGATTATCCTGGAAGAACCATACTGACTAGCGAATCTAGTAAAAGCAGAAGTACCCATGTCGTACGAGATCCAGAGACAGGACGCCTTCGTCTCCTAACCCCAATAGAATGTGAACGAATGAATGGATTCCCTGATGATTGGACCAATACAGGTATGCCGCATAAATTCCGTTATTTTTGTATGGGTAATGCTTTGGTAGTTGATTTAGTGGAGAAGATGGCGAAAGAGCTTAAACGAATAGTGGATAGTGAAAAGAAAATGCAAGAAAAAGAGCAAAGTAAACAGAATTTGAGTTTGTTTGATTATGAGGAAAAAGATACAAAGGTTATATAAGTTCAATTTGATGATTCTCGTTATAAAACGTGAATCATTTTTTTTAAAGTCTTTTCCCCCCCATAAAAATCGTTTCAATATAAATTTCCTCTAAACGACTATACTTCCATTACTAAAGTATTTTCACTTAAAATAGTAAATGTTTGATCATATTTCGGAGGTATTTATATGGTTGGATTCATTATGTCTGTAAGCAAAGGTAACATTAAGAAAAATAAGAATAACTTGTATAACCCTGAAGATATTGAAAAAAGATTGGAACCTCTTTTTACCGCAGGGATTTATTCAACGCTCATTAACCAACCAAAACACACAAAAAAATGGAATAAAAACATGTGGCAAACATCGCATGAAGGAACTTTTAATGATTATGTTACCATGAAGCCGGGAGACAATATCTACTTTTTTATAGATAGAAAAATATATGGGATAGGTAAGCTTAAAAAGGTAGGTTTTGACTGCAAATACAAAAATTATCCTAAAGCGAGCCAACCTTATAATTATTTGTTTGATTCAATCAAAAACGAGATTCTTTTTAGGAAAGAGAATGATCCAAACTATCGTTGGATTTGTACTTTTGAACCTAACCCATATTTTTTCAAAAAAGGAGTAGATATGGATGAAGCTCTTTCTTCTGCACCTGGAAGTTTTAGAATGCTTAGGGCATTTTGGAAGAAATCATTCATAAAAATAGATGATGAAGAGAATAGTGCTTTAAAAGACTTAAATTTAAAGGCTAATCAGAAAAATATTCATACCCCCAATACCAATACTGTTTTTGAATTTAACTCATTGGGACATAGATTAATAGATAGCAAATTGAAGGATTCTACAAGAATAGATTCTTATCTATTAGACACTCTCGAAATTGTTCGTCAATGTATAGACGGAGAAAAAATAGCGCATGAAATGGCTTTAGAAGGCCATCTCTTACATAAACTCGATGCACAAAATCCTCAACCTTTTTTACTTGGAAAATGGGATTATATATCTCATCAAGTAATAGCCTCTCCTCATAAACCAGTAGATTACATGGATGCGATAGACATTTTTGGGTACAAATTCTTAAAAGGTTATAACACAATATACAAATATTGTGTTATTGAAGTAAAAGCAGGATCAGCAACTAAACAAGATATTAATCAATTAATGAAATATGTGGATTGGGTAGCACAAGAATACGCACATGGTGATTACTCGATGATTGAAGCTTCTTTGATTACAAATGGATTTAATAAAAATGTGATAGATCACCAAGAATTGGTTGGAAGAAGACAGTTTGCAAAAGGTAACAGACCTACATATTCTGCTGAATGGAGCTCACTTAATCTAGTGAAATATTGGTATGATGGCAATGATGTGAATTTCAAGCAAATAAATTAACCTGATCAAAAAAGAAACCTCGTATCCCTGATTGGGATACGAGGTTTCTTTTTTTAGATGTTACCCACTCCCACAAACCCCTGCAACGCCTCACTATATTCCTTCTCCAACCCTTCCACAATCTCCTCCACACTCTCCACCTCATGCACTTGATCCACTCCCTGCCCTGCGGACCAAATATCCTTCCATGCTTTCGAGTCACTTTGGTTGAGTTTGGATAGGTCGGCGGAGCCTTTGCTTTTTAGGTCGTCGATGTTGATGCCAGCTTTGGTGATGCTTTCTTTTAAGTAGTTGGCGTGTACGCCGGTGAAGGCGTCGGTGTTGATGAGGTCTTCGACGGTTGATTGGACGAGCATATTTTTGTAGTCATCGGAGGCCATGCTTTCTTTGGCAGAGATGAATTTTGTTCCGATGTAAGCCATATCCATGCCAAGTGCTTGTGTGGCAAGAACGTCTCTTCCACTTGAGATGCAGCCGGCTAGAATCGTAATGCCATCCCAGAATTCGCGTACCGCTCCAGCAAAGGCAAAGCTGTTTATTGGTCCAGCATGGCCTCCTGCACCTGAAGCAACAAGGATGAGTCCGTCTACACCAGTTGATGCTGCTTTTTTCGCATGTGGTATGGTTGCTACATCGGAGAATACTAGTCCTCCGTATTGATGAACGATTTCGACAACTGCTGATGGGTTACCTAGTGATGTGATGACGATAGGTGGCTGGTATTTCTGAATGAGTTCTAGATCGGTTTCATAACGTTTATTGGTACGATGGACGATGAGGTTAACGGCCCATGGTGCGATTTTTCGTGAGGGATTGGCTTCTTTCGCTTCCGCTAATTCGGTTGTAATTTGATCCATCCATTGTTCAAAATCCGCTTCAGTACGCGCATTTAGTGTAGGAAATGAACCAATAACACCTGCTTTACAGCTTTCAATGACAAGTGCTGGACTAGATACGAGAAACATTGGTGCTGAAATTACAGGTAATGATAGGTTTTGAGCAATAGATTCCGGGAGCTTGGTTTTCAATGGTAAATCTCCTTCCTTATTCCTTATTCACTAACAACTTTAATACGCCATCTACAGCCGTTTCTCCTTCCTGATTGACGATTTTCTCCCGAACGGTAACGACACCTGTTGTGTCTTTTTCGTCCAAATCAACTACTTCCAGCTCTACATGAATGGTGTGATGGATAAACGTTGGTCGAATGAACCGGAGTTTATCAATACCGTAAAACGCTACTACTTTTCCAGGCTCTAAGTCTATTAAACCCGTACTAATAGATAGAATTAGTGCGCCATGTGCGACTCGTTGCTTGAACGGCGTCTCTTTGGCATATTCTATATCCGTGTGGAGTGGGAACCAATCTCCACTCAATGCAGAAAAATTGACTAAATCCGCTTCCGTGATGGTTCTTCCTTTTGACGTCCACGTATCGCCTATTTGAAACTGGTCAAAGTATTTGGTAAACATTCTTTCTCCTCCTCTACCTGTTAACACTATGTGCTTTCCGTAAGTGTGTCTTTAAAATTTTGCCAGTCGCGTTCCGTGGCAGTGCATCTAGAAACTCTGCCTGTTTCGGAAGCTTGAATCCTGCTAGCTTCGGCTGACAAAATGCCTTTATCGACTCCAGTGAAAGTGAATGTTGATCGTTCTTCAAGACAATATAGGCTTTCGGCACCTCGCCCCACTGTTCATCTGGAATCCCTACAACCGCTACCTCTTGGATATTTGGATGGGTGTACATCACCTGCTCCAGTTCAATCGGATAGATGTTTTCGCCACCGCTTACGACCATGTCCTTTTTGCGATCAACGATATACACAAAGCCTTCCTCATCCACTTTTGCTAAGTCGCCGGTATGAAACCAGCCTTCCTTCATGACTTGCTTCGTTTCTTCAGGCTTGTTCCAGTAACCAGCAAACACATTAGGTCCCTTTACGGCCAATTCCCCAACTTGATTAGCTTCCACATCCCTGTCCTGTTCATCAACGATACGTACCCTCGTATGCATTGGATGTTTGCCAACGGAACCATTCTTTCGATGGGCATTTTCTTTATCAAGCAGGGATACAAATGGTGCTGTTTCCGTTAAGCCAAATCCCTCGTAAAAGGGGATGTTCTGTTGTTGGAAAAATTCAATGATGGTGATAGGGCATGGTGCTCCACCTGAAATATTCATCTTCATGGAGGAGATGTCGTATTGGTCAAAGGAAGATGAGTTGATAAGAGCCATCCACATGGCTGGCACGAGAAATAGCGTTGTAACACGCCGAGATTGAATTTCTTCCAGTACGTTGTGAGGCTGGAATACATCTTGCAAAACGACCGTGCCACCGATGTACAATAGTGGCGTCGTTAAAATATTCATGCCTCCAATATGGAATAAAGGGGCGACGGTTAGCGTGATGTCATCTTTGGACAGGTTCAAGCCATGCAAGACATTGATAGCATTCCAAAGGGTATTGCCATGGGTCAGCATGGCTCCTTTTGGTTTGCCTGTAGTGCCTGACGTGTACATCATCATGTGCAGGTCATGTTCTTCCAGTTCAAAACCTGGCTCATTGTCCCTCGATTGATTGATGAGATGTTCGTAGGTGAGGTCGGTATAATCCGTGGCTTCTCCCACATAAATGTAATGGTTCATCTCATTCACTCGCTCACGTAATCCATATATGATTTGACTCGTTCGTTCCTCATAAATCAAGTAGTGAGCCCCCGAATCACGGACGATATATTCGACTTCCTCTACACTTAATCTGTAATTGATTGGAACAAAAATAGCGCCGATTTTCGCACAAGCGAATAGGGTTTCCATCAGTTCAATCGAGTTGAACAGGAGTACATTGATGCGATCCCCTTTCCTTACCCCGAGTTTCAAGAAGCTGTTGGCTAGTTTATTGACTCTACTATTCAATTGCTTATACGTCAGCTCACGTTCACCTGAAATCAATGCAACCTTATGCGGGGATTGGTCACGATGAACCGTTAACCAGGAGCCAATTCCTTTATCCACGATTTCTTCCTCCTTTCTATGTGGTTAATTCCGCTCCATCGGATTACCTTGCATATAATGAGACTGGAATTGCGTGCGTACGCGATGCTTTTGAATTTTCCCAGTGGTCGTCATTGGCAATTCGTCAACGATTAGAACATCTTTTGGTACCTGAAACGCACCAAGATGCTCCTTACAGTACGAGATAACCTCTTCTTTTGTCAGTTCCTTCCCTTCTGCAGGCACGACAAAAGCGGTAACTGCTTCACTCCAGCGTTCATGTGGCAGACCAACGACAACTGCATTCCCTACACTCGGATGGTTGAGGATGGTTTGCTCTACCTTGATGGATGCTACATTCTCCCCACCTGTTTTGATGATATCTTTTTTCCGATCGACAAAGACCATCTGCCCGTCTTCATCCCAATAGCCAAGATCCCCAGTGTGGTGCCAGTTGAATTCCCGCGTTTGTTCACTTGCTTCGTCATTATTTAAGTAGCCGCTCATCACATTCGGTCCCCTGTGGACGATTTCTCCGACCTGGCCATCTGGCAGAATGTTGCCCTCATCATCCATGATTGCTGTATCGTTAATTAAGCTACTCGTTCCCCAGTAGGAGCCGAAGCGTCGCAACTGCTCTTCAGGCTTGAATACCATTGTTGCTGGATACATTTCTGTTTGTCCGGTTCCTAGTGCAAATTTTGCTCCGAACTCTTTAATACCTTTTTCAAGCGTGCTACGGTCCATTGGAGCCATGGCATATACACATGTATCAAGACTTGATAGATCATATTGTTCTCGATTCGGATGAAAAAGGATTGCTTTATACATGATAGGTAGCGCGAACATAAGGGATATGCTTTCGTCCTGTACCGTTTGCATGAGCGATGCTGGTTCAAAGCCTTTAATGACAACACAGGTTGCACCGATATGAACGAAGGAGGCTAAGAAGGTGTGCTGCGCACAGTGGAACATCGGCATCATGATGGTTGCTTTTGTGTGAGGCTTAATGTCGATTTCGATAATGTTGGCAAGGCTTGCGATAAATACACTCTGATGGCTAATCATGACGCCTTTTGGGTTGCCTGTGGTACCACTCGTGAACATGATTTGTGCTATATCGCGGTCCTGGATATCAACTTCTGGCTCTTCTGTGGATTGATTCTCCAACGTACTTATGAACGAAGTTCCAGCCTTTGGTGCCTCATCGCCAAATACATATAGCGAGTAGTGCTTAAAATCCTCCAGATTGTTGAATAAAAAAGCAGGGTCTCCTAAGATGGTCGTGGCTTCCACTTCTTCTAGGATGTATTGCTTCTCAGCTAGCGAAATGCCTGGGTTGATTGGCACCCAGGTCATGCCTGCTTTAGCAAGGCCAAAAAATGCAATGGCGTGCTCATAGGAATTGCCCGCTATGGTCGCGATACAGTCCCCTTTTTGATATCCATTGTTCAATAGATAGTGAGCAAACTGATTCGTCTTTTCATCCAATTGCTTGTAGTTCAGTTCCACATCCCCATCAACAAATGCAGCTTTATTCGGAACACGACCTGCCGTCCTTCTGACCATATCCCCAATCGCAACACGGTTCATCTCATTCACTAACATGAATCCAGCTCCTTTATGTTTATTGTTTATGGAGGAGGTTTTGATATGGTTTAAAAGATATCAGCGAGTAGAGGTACTTTATCAGCGATTTTTTTCATATATCAGCGAGAATGTTCCTATATCCGCGATATCCTTTTTATATCAGCGCCAGTCCCCTACGCTCCCCACTCATTCCACTACCTTAAGCCGCTTCGCCAAAATCTCGTTCATAATTTGCGTTGTCCCGCCCCCAATCGATTGAATTCTCGCATCGCGCCAGTAGCGCTGGACGTCGTACTCCATCATATAACCTGCACCACCGTGAAGTTGGACCGCTTCATCTGTAACCCGGTTCACCATCTCGCCAGCATATGCCTTGGCCATCGTTGCTTCTGTGCTCGCATCCTCTCCCTGGTCATACAGATAAAGCGCTCGATACGTGATGTGGCGAGCTTTTTCAATATCCACCGCCATATCGACGAGTTTATGACGGACTACCTGGAATTCGGCCAGGGGTTTACCGAATTGTTCGCGCTCCTTCGTGTATCGTTTCGTGTCTTCTAGCGCTAGCTCGGCTTGTGCGACACAGGCCAACGACAGCATAATGCGCTCCCATTGGAAGTTTTTCATAATATAGTAGAACCCTTTATGCTCTTCACCTATGAGACGATCCTCAGGTATCACGACATTGTCAAAAAACAAATCTGCCGTATCCGAACTACGCCATCCGAGTTTGTTTAGTTTATTCCCGGTGCTGAACCCTTCGTCCCTCGCTTCTACAATAAACAGGCTAATATTTTTATGCTTCGGTTCTTTCGCCGTTTTGGCTGCAACGACGACATAGTCGGCATTGGCGCCATTTGTAATGAAGGTTTTCGAGCCATTAATTCTGTAATGATTCGCTTCCTTTACAGCTGTTGTTTTGATGGAAGATACATCACTGCCAGTATTCGGCTCTGTTATCCCTAGAGCAGCAATACTGTCCCCGTTAACAGCATCCCGTACATAGGTGTTCTTTTGCGCTTCATTCCCGAAGTTTAAAATCGGTGTCATCGCAATACCTAAGTGCGCTCCAACAGACGCACCTACTCCAGCAGAGCCGCACTTGGCCAGTTCTTCAACTAACACCGCTTCCGTAATACAATCTAAGCCTACTCCACCATAAGCCTCTGGCACCTTAATTCCTAAATAACCTAACTCGCTCATTTGCTTGAAAAGGCTTCTTGGAATTTCGCCTTGCTCTTCCCATTGCCGGACAAAAGGCTTGATTTCTTGCTCCACGTATTTTTTCAACGTTTTTCGAAATTCTTGATGCTCTTCTGTAAAAATCCAATGCGAACTCATCCCATCACCTCCCTGTTATAGATCGATTTGCTTCGAGATAATCTCCTTCATGACTTCATCCGTCCCTCCGCCAATTCGATACACGCGACTATCTCGCCAAATGCGTTGGACCGGATTTTCCATCATATAACCACTTCCCCCAAAGACTTGAATGGCGCGATCAGCTACCCAAAAGGCTGTTTTGGCTGCGGACATTTTCGCCATTGAAATCTCTTTACTTGGGATTTCTCCGCGAGCGAATCGATAGGCTGTAGCATAGGTTAACTCCTTGCAAATCTCAATTTCCGTTTTCATATCAACGAGCAGATGGGAGATAACTTGGAAATTGTTGATGGACGTTTCAAAAGCCTCTCTTGTCTTCGCATACTCCCGCGCGAGTTCATAAGCGTATTCCGCCATTCCGATTGCTCCAGCAGCCCCAACCATTCGCTCGCCCTGAAGCTGCCACATAATTTGCGCGAATCCTTTTCCTTCTTCGCCTAATAGATTTTCATGTGGGACTCGGACATCTTCAAAGATAAGTTCAGCTGTATCCGACGAACGCATCCCTACTTTTTCGAGCTTTTTACTAACGGAAAAACCAGGTCGATCGGACTCGACTAAAAACAGGCTAATACCTTTATAGCCAGGTTCATCAGACGTACGGGTAACGAGGGTGACAAAGTCGGCTCTTGGTCCATTGGTGATGTACGTTTTCGATCCATTGATCACCCACTCGTCACCATCACGACGAGCGCGTGTTTGAATCGATGCCACATCCGAACCATGATTAGGTTCAGAGATACCAATAGAAGCTATTTTTTCGCCTTGTAATGCTGGTTTTAAAAAGCGCTCATGCTGATCAGGTGTGCCAAATTGAAGAATAGGAGGTGTCGCCATATCGGTTTGAACTGCTACCGCCATCGGAAAACCACCTGCACCGCATTTGCCGATTTCTTCAGCCATGACGATACCAGCGAAATAATCCCAGCCCTGACCGCCAACTTCCTCCGGATATTTCGTACCAAGAAACCCAAGGTCGCCCATGCGCTTAAAAATGTCACGCGGAAACTCCCCTCGCTCCTCCCATTCATCCACATAAGGAGCCACTTCCTTTTCAACGAACTTCCGTATCGTTTTGCGAAGTTGCTCATGCTCCTCTGTGAAATAGGGGCTATATGTCATTCCATTCACTCCTTTTTCCAAGTCACCTTATGAGTTCTGAGGGTTTGTTGCCCCGTTTTCCTTTAATTTAGCTTTTTGTATTTTACCTGCCGGCGTCATGGGAACATCACTGACAAAAATAAACTCCTTTGGAATTTTGTAATCCGATACATGAGAGAGACAAAATTCCCTCAGCTCTTCTTCTGTAGGATTTGTATCAGCTGCAGGCACGATATAAAAACGGCCCACCTCCCCTAGGAATTCATCAGGAATACCTATTCCTGCTGCAAGTTGTACCTTGTCATGGGTGGTAAGGATGTTTTCAATTTCAACCGGGAACACATTAAAGCCACCTGTGATATACATTTCTTTCTTACGTCCTTTATAAGAGATATAACTGGATGCATCTTTTGTGACCATGTCTCCTGTTTGAAGCCACCCATCAGAGGAAAAAGTCTCCGCTGTCTCGTTTGGCATTTGATAATACCCCTGGGCTACACAATCTCCTTTAATAACGAGTTCCCCCACGTCTCCATTAGGGACTTCCCTTCCTTCTGTGTCGACGACTTTGCCTTGAAAATCTCCAATCACAACACCGATGCTGTTGGATATCGTTTCAACAGAATCATGTAAATTCGATAGGACACATGCACCCGATGTTTCGCTTAAACCGTACAGATTTACAAGCGTCGCATTTGGCAATTGCTTAGAGAGTGTTAACGCTAACTTTGGCTCGACATTAGATCCTCCTGCAATACACAAGCGCAGCGATGATAAATTATAATGAGCCAAATCTTTTTCATTCATGAGCATGAGATACATCGTTGGAACGCCACCTAGAATGGTTGCCTTATACTCTTGAATCGCTTGAAGAACTTGTTGTGGTTGGAAAAATGGAATAAGCGTTACACTGCTTTGACTAACCAGGGCTACCATCACCGTGCACGTAATTCCTCCCACATGGTTGAGTGGTAACGCTCCTATTGCGAGATCCTCTTCACCAACATGAAAATGGTCACGTTGGGCAATGGCGGAAGCTAGGATACTTTTGTGTGTAATCATAGACCCTTTCGGTTTCCCGGTTGTGCCGGACGTGTAGATAATAAGTAGTGGATCAGTTGCTTTTACTTGCTGCTTTGTTTGCTCCAGTCGCTTTTTGTTGACCTCCACTTGGAGTAAATCTGCAACGTCATAGCTTCCTTCAAAACCCCCGCCTCCTATAAACAAATAGTGTTCGACCGTAGGGAGCTTATCCCGAAGGTTTTGATAGAAAGCAACATAATCAAAACCAGCAAACGAATCAATAGAGATGATGGCTTTCACTTCTGCGTTATTGACCATATATTCGATTTCACTATCTCGATAACGAACATTTAACGTGACAAGGGTGGCTCCTAACTTGGCTGATGCAAAAAAGGATACTAACCATTCAAATTGATTTAATGCATTAATGGCCAAGTGATCACCTTTTTCAATACCTATATCTAGTAAAGCACTAGCTAATCGATCACTTTGCTCATCTATCTCTCTAAATATCATCTGTTCTTCTCCTTGATATAAGAACACTTTATCAGGATGCGTTGTTACAGCAGCATTCACATAGTCTACAACCGTATGATTCACGTATATGTTGCCCCCCTTCTTTGATAACGCTTTCAAAATTAATCAACTTTGTTCTTTTCTACCTTAACTTCCAATCTCAGCAAATTAGAAGCAAAGCATTTCCCTAAATTGTCTAATCGCAACGAACTAGAACCTCCACCACCTAGTGCTTCTGTGCAGACGAAGTTGAGCGCATGTATATTAGGTAACTCGTACCTGGTAACCTCGCCTTCTACCAATCCATCAAAGTGTTCGCTTACTCGTTTACTCGTAACCTGATGGACGAGCGTGTCATACCACGCTTGATCTTTGGCAATTAACCCAATATTGACCGTATTCCCTTTATCTCCTGACCTGGCTCTGGCAATTTCCTTCAGTTGTACGTTAGGCATTCACAAACACCTCCTGCACATGTACGTCTACATTACGCTCGACAATCTCGCAAGGAATAAGTGATGCCCACATGCCAACGAGTTGTCTTGGGGGTATATTGCCAATATAAGCACCCATACTTGGTGGTCCATTCAACGCGAGAGGAGGGAACAGTCTAGCAAACTTCATCGCTTCTCGTTTCGAAGCGGTTTTAATGGCCATCCGTAAGTAAATTTCATTTATGTCTTCACCTGGAGGCTCCGCTAATGGTCCATGCAGTGAGTTGTACCCCATAAAATCAGTTTGGAGTTCCTCATAGTCGAGTGAATGCCGTTTTAACTTTTGTCGGATGATTTGGTCTGCTTTCTTCGCCTTTGCTAGCGCATCTGGCCATGAGAAACCGATGATGACTTGCCCCATATAGCCATTTTCGTAACCCATCACAACCTTTAATTCCTCAGGCTTGGGCTTTCCATGAACACCTGTAACCTTCACTTCGTTATCTCGTACTTGTTCGAATTGAACCTTCGTAATGTCCACGACCACATCTGGTGTAACATAGGCTGACGGGTCATGAATTTCATATAGCATTTGCTCCTGAATCGTTTCTGGTGACACAAGACCGCCACTACCTTCTACCTTGCTGACAACAAAATCTCCAGAAGGTTCGCACGTTGCAATGGGATAGCCGATTTGATCCATAGCTTCGATATCCTGCCAGTCTCCACTAAAATTACCACCGGTTGATTGAGCTGAGCACTCTAGTAAATGCCCCATGAACACCCCACTTGCCAATCGATTCCAATCGTCTTGTTCCCAGTTGAATTCGTATAAAAGAGGGGCGAGGAACTGAGCCGTGTCGGTAGTTCGCCCTGTAATGACGATATCGGCTTCCTGTCGTAGCGCTTCGACAATCGGTTGGGCCCCTATATATGCATTGGCAAATAGCAGCTTATCTTTAATGGTAGAAATCGATTCATTCGTTTCCCAGTGATCAAAGGAAATGCCAGAGTCCATCAACTCCTCCATATCTTCGAAAATGTTATCTCCCTTTACGACAGCTACTTTCAAATCGGTAATGCCTAACTCCTGCGCAACCCGTAGCACTTCCTGCTGTGCTCCAACTGGATTCAACCCTCCAGCATTGGTCAGTAGCTTAATCCCTTTTTCCTTCACATAGGGCAACAAAGCCTTCATCGCCCCTGTAATATCCCGAGTGTAGCCTAAGTTCTCATCTTTCAGTTGATCTTTTCGCAAAATGGCCATCGTCAGTTCTGCGAGACAGTCAAAGCATAAATAATCGACATTTCCAGCCTTGGCGGTAGCCACAGCCGGTTCAATCGTGTCCCCATAGAACCCTTGCGCTGCTCCTATTCGTATCGGTCGCACATGCTCACTCCTTTTCGATTATTTCCCCTTCCATACAGGAGGTCTTTTTTCCAAAAACGCAGAAGCTCCTTCCTTCAAATCGTCACTCTTAAACGATACGAGACGTAAGTTAGTCAAGTAATCGAAGGATTTCATAAAATCCATATCCTCTGTTGTAAAATACGCATCTAAAGCAAGGTTCACCGCTAAAGGGCTATGAGACGCAATGGTCTTGGCTGTTTCCCATGCTTTTTCTTCTAGTTGCTCAGGTGGGACGACCTCATGAACAAGGTTGTATTCAGCAGCCTGTTCAGCTGATAAAATCTCTGCCTTTAACATCATCTCTAGCACTCTACGATTCCCCACTGCTTGTCGAACCCACGGCAATATCACAAACGGGACAATCCCAAGCCTCAGTTCGGTGAGGCCGAGTTTCGCTTCAGAGGAGGCAATCGCAATATGGCACATCGCCACGAGACCTGTTCCACCACCCAATGCCGCACCATTCACTGCCGCTATTATTGGGGTTTTGACCGTCGCGCCAAGCTTGAATAATTCCGTGCTTTCTTTCCCCTCTACGTATAATTGCGGAACATCTTTTTCCATATTTTGCTTGAACTCATTCAAGTTCCCCCCAGCCGAGAATGCTTTCCCTGCGCCGGTAACAATCATGACATGAACCCCGTTATCGGCATCTGCCGTTTTGATTGCTTGCATGAGCTCCGCAACCAATTGTTCTGTTAACGGGTTGCGTGACTCAGGTAAGTTCAATGTAATCGTGGCAACCTGCTCCTTCACTTCATACAAAATTGTTTCAAATTCCATTACGTTCACTCCTTTCTTACACTGGATGGATGGCATTCCGTTTTTGCGGCGTCGTTACTTTCTTCGATGCATACAGTTTGAATCGACGAGTTATCTCTGTTCTTATGTCGTCAAAATCGATAATTTCATCGATGATGAGTTCGGACCCAAGCTTATGGATATTCACGTTTTCGGAGTATTCCTGACGCTTTTGCTCTACGAATGCTTGCCGCTCCTCTTCAGGAAGCTCCTGAATTTTGTTAAAATACACAGCGTTTACAGCAGCCTGAGGACCCATCACTGCAATCGATGCACTTGGAAGAGCCAACACAGCATCCGTACCAAACGCAGGACCTGCCATCGCATAAAGACCTGCCCCGTAACACTTCCGAACGACGACAGAAATTTTAGGCACAGTTGCTTCTGAAAGAGCGGAAATCATTTTCGCTCCATGACGAATGATCCCGCTTTGCTCCACTTTAGAGCCAATCATGTAGCCTGGAATATCGGATAAAAACAAAAGCGGAATGTTATAGGCATTACAAATTTTAATAAACCGTGCTGCCTTATCGGGTGAATCAACAAACAGCGTACCACCCTTTACCTTTGGCTGATTGGCAATCACGCCAGTTACCTTTCCATCCAATCGGCAAAAGCCAGTGATGAGCTCTGGAGCAAATAGCTTCTTATATTCAAACCACGTTCCTTCGTCGATTACTTGATCAATCAGTTCATACATATCAAACGCACTGTTACCGTTCTCCGGTACGATTTCTTCGATTTTCCGGCCTTCCACAGGAGGATTTGATTCAGTCACCTCAGGCTTTTCCGACCAGTTTTGTGGCATGAGGCGTAAATAGGTTTTACAGGCATCTATCGCTTCCTGTTCCGATTCCGCCAACACATCACCAAGGCCACTGACCGAACAGTGCATTTTCGCTCCGCCCATTTTATCCATTGTCGTCTTTTCCCCAATTGCCATCTCGACCATACGCGGAGAACCTAAGTAAGCAGAAGCATTTTGATCCACCATAATTACTAAATCCGAGAAAGCTGGAACATAAGCTGCCCCTGCAGGCGACGGTCCAAATAAGATACAAATTTGTGGTACGGAACCAGACATTTGTATTTCATTGTAAAATACTTTCCCTCCATGCCTTCTTCCTGGGAACACCTCTAATTGTTCGGTAATCCTTGCTCCAGCTGAATCAATTAAGTATAGGATTGGCACTTGTAAATCCATCGCCTTTTCCTGAATGCGAATATTCTTTTCTACTGATTTCGGTCCCCAAGACCCTGCCTTCACTGTAGAATCGGCAGCTAAAAAACATACCGTTCTTCCATCGATCTCCCCAATACCAGTAAGGCATGCATCAGCTGGTAAATCAGGGTTTTCTGAGTTTGCAAACATTCCGTCCTCCACAATCGATCCCTCATCGAAAATCTTGGCGAGTCGATCGCGCACGAACATCTTGCCTTTGCTTTCATTATGTTGATGGTACTTTTCTTTGCCACCTTTTAAAATGCGTTCCTTTTCACTCAAATAAAGATGTTGGTCTTCACGCATGTAACGTCACCCCTTTATTAGTCCTCACGATGCTTATATGCAAAAGCCATGCCAAGTTCATTAAAAGAGGTAGCATATATGTAAGCCTTATGTGATTAAAGCTACGGTGTCTATAAAAATAGAAGTAATACATAAACAACTGTCCAATACTCCGCACATTCGTACGAAAATTCTTACAATTATGTTGAGAATTGGACAATCCTTGTATATACTGAAAGAAAAAGTACTGGGGGATTGGGATGAAAACGAAACATCTAGTAACCTATAATTTCATTACCATTCATCAAGACGCTACCGTTCGTGAAGTATTGCAGTCCTTTTTAGATTACCGCCAGGATATTGCTTGTGTCGTAGAAGAGAAAAAGTTAATCGGTATTGTAACCAAATATTCCTTGTATCGATGGTTGCTTGATCATGCGAACCTTGAGGCAAATATCATTCATTGTATAAAGCGAGACGTAGTCACCCTTTTAGAAGAGGAAAGTGTGTATTATGCGAAGGATTTATTAGTAAAAGAAAATATCGGCCATGCCGTCGTGTTGAATAAATACGAGGATGTGGTTGGAATCATATCAAAATCCGAATTAATTAAAGGCTTTATTTCCGAACGGCAAAACTTAGTGAATCGATTGCAAACCCTTATGAATAACCTTCAGGAATCTGTTTTATCTGTGGATACCCACCTCCACGTAACTTCTTATAACACTTCAGCTCTAACTATCTTACACAAAACAAAATCTGAACTAACAGGCCAACCCATCACCCAAACATTCCCACAAATTGCTGCAAACTTACGTGCAGTTATACGCACAAAAGAAATTATTAAGCATAAGCGATTGAGCATTGGTGATAACACTCTAATTGCTTCCTTCATTCCTTTAAAAGAATGGGACACAATTACAGGAGCCATGGTTGTATTAAAAGATATTACCGACTTTGAATACATAGCCGATGAGCTCGAAACGACGAAGAAATTAGAAAACATGCTCGATAATGCACTCGAAGTTGCCTATGACGGCGTTGTCATGATTGACAATGAACGAAATATCACGAAAGCAAACAAAGAATTTCTTTCCCTCATTGGCATTTCTAACAGTTCTTCTATTCTGGGTACTTCCATTGATACGGTCGCACCTGAACTAACCAACCATAAACACACCATCCATTCTGAAAAAATTGTGGGCGAGCTTATTACGATTCAAGGAAAAAAAGCCATCCTAACGCAAACACCCATTTATCAAGATGAACAACAAGTCGGCACCATTATTAAACTTATTAGTAAGCAACTGGATGTATGGAAAGACCTTCTCTCCCATTTGGAAAAACTAGAACACGAACTGACTTACTATAAGGAAAGCTTCACAGCCATGGGGCAACACGCTGGTCCGTTTGCCCACATTGTCTCGAAAAGCTCCAGCATGGAAGAACTCAAACAAAAAGCACTAATTGCAGCCAGGTCTTTCTCCAATATTTTAATCACAGGAAAAAGTGGTACAGGGAAGGAATTAATCGCAGATGGCATTCACAGTGCTTCCGGAAGAACTGGGAAATTCATTAAAATCAATTGTGCAGCCATTCCAGAGGAACTACTAGAATCTGAGATTTTCGGATATTCAGATGGCGCATTTACAGGAGCAAAGAAAGGCGGCAAACCAGGAAAATTCGAACTTGCTCACGAGGGAACGCTTTTTCTAGATGAAATTGGTGACATGCCTATGACGCTCCAGGCCAAGCTGCTCCGCATTCTTCAAGAAAAAGAGTTTGAACGAGTTGGTGGAACCGAAACGATTAAGGTGGATACTCGAATCATAGCCGCAACTAACCAAGACCCAGCGAAGCTCATCGCTGAAGGTACATTTCGTGAAGACCTCTACTATCGTATCAATGTGATTCAGCTCCATATCCCACCTCTCTCAGAAAGGCAGGAGGATATTCAATTATTATGCGATCACTTTATCAAGAAATTTAATACAAAAACGAATCGCGATGTCATCGGCATATCACAAGAGCACCTAGAAAAACTTCTAGATTATGAATGGCCAGGAAACGTCCGTCAGCTCGAAAATGTACTAGAACGGGCCTATCACTTTTCTACATCGAAATGGATTGACCCAGAACACATCGTTCTTGAGAAAAGTAGAGATCCTGAAGCTTCTGATACACACAAACCTCCTAATGAAAGGTTAGACCGTGAAAAGAAACTCCAAGAAACAGAGAAAAACATGCTGATCCAAGCCTTGAAGAATGCAGGTGGGAATCGGACGAAGGCCGCTAAGTTATTAGGCATGAGTCGGTCATCTTTTTATAATAAACTAAAGAAATATGAAGTGAAAGAAGCGACGCAGTTCATGTGATTTCAGGGGTGCCACCACGGTGGCATAAGGAGTTCTTATTCCTGTTTTATGGTCACTTAAACTGATGATTAGAAACAAAATCAATGAAGTCATTTTCCAGCGTATGATTGTACTTTGTCAGAGCATAGGTATGTACATTCGGTAAAGAGATTTCCGGAAAGGGCACTTCTAAAATTCTTCCTTCTAGCAGTTCTCTTCTAACTGCCGATTTCGGTAAGAAGGATACACCGAGTCCACTTGCTATAAATCGCTTGGTAATGTGGACTTGGGATACTTTCATGGATTTAGATTGAGGAAAGTTTGATTTTATTTTCTGATGCAATGAATCCCATACACCTGGGTAATTGTGTGTGAACAAATAATGTTGCTGCAAAAACGTCTCAGGGTAGTTTAGCGGTGCTGATTCATCATCATATCCATCATGCGGGACACAAAAAATAATCTCATCTTCATACAGTTCATAACAAATGACATCATTATTATGACTAGGAAGCAAAGAGAACCCAATATCTACTTCTTCGTTTCCAACTGCTTCTTCAATCTCTACCGATTCTCGAATATCTACATTAATCTCAACTTCTGGATTCCTTTTCAGATACCCTTTCAACACAGTTGGCATGATTGTGTCTGCAATGGATGGGGATATGGCTAAGCTTAGTTTATGTCTATACCCTTGCGTAAAGGAATGCATATCTTCCATTCCCTCTTGATGGACTGCTAGTACTCTCTGGGCATGCCTCAAGAACCTCCTCCCCTCTTCAGTAAGTTTCACGAACCGATTATTCCGCTCGAACAGACTGACTCCTAGTTCTTTTTCGATAGATTTAATATGGACAGTTACCGTTGGTTGCGAAACAAATAATACGTCAGCAGCTTTTCGAAAACTCTTTTCCCTTTCCACTGTGATAAAGGTATTCAACCATGATAATTCCATTACCCCACCTCATTCTTTAAAATTATTAATCACTGCCATTTAATTTATTTAATTTTCTAAATTAACCATACAATTTATACTTAATAGTAGCAACAATTCAAGGAGGTAACCAAATGATTGCGAGAGGATTAAAAGGAATTACATGTACAGAAACGAAAATTAGCTTTATTGATGGAGAACAAGGAAGGTTAATCTATCGTGGGTATGCCGCTCCCGAATTAGCTCAAACACATAGCTTTGAAGAAGTAGCCTATTTACTATGGTACGGTACCTTACCCAACCAAGAACAATTAATAGAATTAAAGAAACAATTTCAAGCATCCCGGCAGCTTCCAGACAATATGAAAAGCATCATAGCATCCGTCCCACAGAGTCATGACATGCTCAGTGTATTGAGAACAGCATTATCATCCTTGGAACTAACCGATGAAAACCAAGCCACCATCATCGATGCCATCACGCTTACTTCATTAACGCCTGCCATTATTGCTTATAGACAATCGCTCCAACAGGATTTCGATTTTCCAGAAGAACGCTCTGACTTAGATCACGTTGCCTATTACCTTTATATGATTACTGGAAAAGAACCATCTCCAGCTTATGTTCAAGCTTTGGAAACCTATATGATTTTAACTATGGAACATGGATTAAATGCCTCTACATTTTCAGCTCGAGTTACTGCTTCTACGGAATCAGACATCGCTTCTGCAATCACATCAGCTATAGGAACTATGAAGGGACCTTTACATGGTGGGGCTCCATCTGGTGTCATTGAGCTATTAAACGAGACAGTACAACACGGAGATATTCAGGAGTGTATTCGAGAAAAAGTCCAAAATGGAGAGAAGTTAATGGGATTTGGACATCGAGTGTATAAAACATGGGACCCTAGAGCGCAAGCCATCAAAAAAATCCTCCAACAACAAAAGCAAGAAGACGATTGGTTTGACCTTGCATTGAAAGTGGAGGAAGCAGCTATACAAGTATTAGAGGAGCTAAAACCTGGACGCAACCTTTATACGAATGTCGAGTTTTATGCAGCGGCGATTTTACGAGAACTAACCATTCCAACAAACCTCTTTACTGCAACTTTTACAGCAAGCCGCATGGTAGGCTGGACCGCGCATGTCATGGAACAATTAGAAGATAACACGATCTTCAGGCCTTCAGCTGAATACGTTGGTCCATTTCATCAGTAGAATGATAATAAAGAAATCGCGAGTCATAGTCACGATTTCTTCTTGTTTCTTCACGTTAGTGATTTTATATTCAATAATATAATAATCTTCTTTTTTCAAATAATTAAAATTAACTAAAATAACAGAGGATTAGACTCTATCTTCATTTCAAATATAGAAAATGCTTTTACTTCATACCTACAGAAAATCCCTCGCAAACTGTAGGACACTCTGTGAGGGGTTCTTTCTATAGGTTATAGCACGTTCATTCCACGATAATATACGTTACTTCAACGGGACCGTGTACACCTACGATTAGATTCATTTCAATATCAGCACTATTACTTGGGCCTGTGATGAAACTGACACACGAGGAGACTGGATGTCCCTCTTGATTGGCATCGTGAATATGCTTAGCAGCCTGGGTCATTCGAGGAACAAGGGTGCTTTTCGGAATAATTGCTATATAGGTTCTTGGTAATAGACTAATAGCCCGTCCATTCCCACTATTGTTAAACAGTGTCACTGTACCTGATTCTGCTAGGGTGATATCACTAAAGGTGATGCCTACATCTGCCCGCTCGGCAAATTCCATGTTATAGTGCCCATCCGATGGGTTCCATAAATGAAACTCTACTCCTTGCTCTTCCAGTTCTTTATAAAAAGATGTTACTCCAAATGCATTGTTTCGCTTGTCATCTGAAGCAATAACAGACTTTCCATCGTATCCTTTTACTGTTTCCCATAATACATGTGGCAATTCAGATACGGTAGTTCGTTTGCATGTCGTATGAATAACGTTGCAGTGTGCCTCTAATTCATCGGTTAACTCATCTTGCGTATGTTCTTTAAACACTTCCCATTGTGGCGCAACCGTAAAAGAGGGTCTCTCTACCTGTTCTGTCCTTCGGGGTCTCCCAAGATTATTAGCCACATTTTGAAGAAAGCTATCTCTGTTTTGAATACTCATTAGCTAGTGCCCCCTTTCCGTTTTTTGTCTGGACTTGAACCAAGATCGGAAGCTTTGCTTACTTGGTGCTGGGAAATCACGTACATCTGTCCATCCTTTTAGTGGTCCAGGTCCATTCTTGATGGTTTCGTCTTTCGTCCAAGGCTTCAGTGATGTTCTTGCCATCTTGGCACTTAATTTATACGCTGCGGGATGAGATGCCCACTTCGCAAAGCCTTCCATCATCATCTGTTCGCTTTTAGGGGACTTCTTTTCTCGCTCCACGATGATTTCTCTATGTCGTATCAATTGTTCATGTAACGGGATCTTGACAGGGCATGCCTCTGTACAAGCGGCACATAATGTGGAAGCGTATGGTAGTTCCTTATGATCGTCGTATCCATCCAACAACGGTGTTAGTACTGCTCCGATGGGTCCAGGATAAACAGAATTGTAAGAATGTCCACCTACATGACGATATACAGGACATACATTAATACACGCTGCACAACGAATGCAGTGTAGAGCAGATTGGAATTCAGTACCTAGTATCTTAGAACGACCATTATCTACGATTACTAAATGATATTCTTCCGGACCATCTACCTCGTCCTCTAGTCGAGTTCCTGTAATAGCGGTTACATAACTCGTTAGCTTTTGTCCCACCGCTGCCCTCGTCAATAGACTCACTAACACTTCCATGTCTTCCCAAGTCGGAGCTAACCTCTCCATCCCCATGACGGATATTTGTGTATCTGGCAAGGAAGTAACAAGTCTAGCATTCCCTTCATTGGTAACGAATGTGATGGCTCCGGATTCTGCGACCGCAAAATTACATCCTGTAATGCCTACATCTGCTGATAAGAATTCCTTCCTTAACTGCTCTCTGGCAAACGTTGCTAGTTCTTCTGGCATGTCGGAGTTCTTGTACCCTTTTTTACTCGCAAAAGTTTCTCTTATTTGTTCTTTGTTTTTGTGCAACGCTGGGGTCACGATATGGGAAGGAGGATCTTCATCCATTTGCAGTATCCATTCACCGAGATCTGTCTCAATGACTTCACTACCAGCTTCCTCCAAAGCCTCATTCAACCCTATTTCTTCGGTTACCATCGACTTTGATTTAACTACTTTCTTTGCTTCTTTTTGTTTTACTACATTATTAATATATTCATTGGCTTCCTCAGCTGTTTCGGCAAAAAAGACGTTGCCACCACGCTTGGAAACTTCATCACTTAATTGTTGTAAGTAGAAATCGATGTTCTCGAGTGTATGTGTACGAATTTCTTTCCCTCGAGTTCTCCAATCTTCCCAATTCCCTAACTCTTCGGCAGCCTTTAGTCGACCAGAACGAAATCGTCCTTGTGCCGAAGAAACCGCTCCTCTCATAAAATCGTTTTCAATTCCAGACTGAATCCTTTCTTTATAAGAAGCTTCCCCTAACTTAATAGCCATGATTTGATCCCCTTTCTAGCTGTTTAGCACCTGACTTATATGCAACACTTTAACGTCTCTATTATCCCGGCTGAGTCTTCCGCCAATGTTCATCAAACATCCCATATCTCCACCAATTACATACTCTGCTTCTGTTTCCATGATATGTTCTGTCTTTTCCTTAACCATTTGCTCGGAAATTTCCGGGTTTTTTATCGCAAAAGTACCTCCAAACCCACAACAATCCTCACATAAAGGAAGCTCTCTTAATTGAATTCCTTCCACATGTTCTAATAGTTTCTGCGGAGCGTCTTTCACTCCTAATAACCGGGTCATATGGCATGACCTGTGGTACGTTACAATACCTTTAAATGTGGAACCAACATCTACTCTGCCCAATACGTCTACAATAAATTGAGTAAATTCATAGGATTTTGCAGCTAATTTGTTGGCTTCCTCCTCCCATTGTGGATCCCCTTTAAATATCTTAGGGTATTCATGCAACATAGCAACGCACGAACCAGATGGACCTACTACATACTCGGAATCTTTGAAGGCCCTGATCATTTGTTTCATAGCTTCTTTCGATTTAGATAAATACCCACTATTATAAGCAGGTTGACCACAACAAGTTTGTTGCTCTGGGAAATCTACCTCGCACCCTAATTTCTCCAACACCTCAACCGTATCTTTACCAACATCCGAAGAGATAATGTCGCATAAACAGGTAATAAATAAGGATACTTTCATGTTGCTTCCTCCACTCCATTTTCAGAATTCTATTAAACAGGTCATCTGATGACTCAGGAAAAGAAAAGGTTCTGGCATTAGAACCTTTTCTATTATGTGTATTCATGCTGGGCGCTTACAAATCTAGCGCAAGCGCCCAGCAACTAGTATACTTCCCTCGCCTCCGTACGATAAGTTAACATCGAATCACGTATGTTTTCATGTTGCCTTTATCTTCTACGGTTTTAAAGGATGTTCATTAAGACCGCTGCATCGTGCAGCAACATCGAACAAACCTACTAGGCCGCAGCATATACTTCGCTAAGTGGGCGCTTGAACTTTGTTCTTTAATCGATGTATTGAAATAGTGCTTCTTCTACTTGTGTTAAGTGAAATAGCATTCGCTCTTGAGCTTTATCTGGATCACGATTCTCAATTGCTTCGTAAATAAGCTTATGCTCTTCTAGAAGCTTACACGTTCTCTTTTCTGAATCAAACCAAAGTTTACGCGCCTCTCGCATTGCTTCCATCATAATTTCAGATACACTGTTCATTAAGTTAACGAGCATTTGATTATGTGTTGCTTGAGCGATAGCTAGATGAAAATCCAAGTCTGCTTTTTCTCCAAGTTCTCCATTATCATTCGCATTTCTCATATCATCTAAGGCGGCCTGAATAGGAAGTAAATCCTCCTCCTTATACTCCAATGCAGCTGTTGATACTGCTCCTACCTCTAATATTTTTCTTACATCCATTAACTCTTTTATATCTTTACGTTTCATGATGAAAGCCACTGACACAGGGATGGAAAACTTGGTAGGATCGAATTGTTTTACAAACGTCCCCTCTCCTTGCCTCATTTCCAGTATACCTGTCGCCCGTAATGCGCTTAACGCTTCTCGTACAGCAGATCGACCAACGCTAAAGTTTTTGGCCAATTGCTCTACGGAGTCTAGTTTGTCACCTGGTTTCAATTCACCTTTTTGAAGCATTTCTAATAATGAATCAGCTACTTCTTCGTATATTTTTCTTGTTCGTATTTGTTTATATTGCACTGCGATTTCCTCCAAATTCCATGACAACCTACATTTATTACTATCTTATAGTAATTGAGAATAAATACATTCGTATAGCCGCTTTCAAAAAAACAGTGTAAATAACAGGTCATCAGATGACCTGTTATTTACATATTCTACTAAAGATAGCATTTAAAATCCAACTAATTTTTTTAAATTTTACTAGTCTGTGACTAAGAATCATTTTGGTAAATTATATTTGAGAATGATGAAGTTATATTTTCATCAAAGTAATAGACAGATAATTACAATTTATGTTAAATTAAACAAGAACACACGTTCCTTGCCAATAGAGGAGGTTTCTTCTTTGAATGCAGCATTAGTAATTATTGATGTCCAAAAAGCAATGTTTACGATGGCACCACCAGTACACAATGGAAAAAATTTATTACAGAATATTAGTAGGTTGATAGAATTCGCAAATAAAAAAGGATTAAAGATTATATTTGTTCAGCATAACGGACCAGAAAATAGCCCATTAGAAAAAAACACACCAGGCTGGCATATCCATGAAAACATATCCCCACGTCCCAAAGACATTGTGATAGAAAAAACCACTCCTGATTCCTTCTATGATACTGCCTTACAAAGTCAACTCAGAGAACATAACATCCATAAATTGTATTTAACTGGCATCCAAACAGAAGCGTGTGTCGATACCACTTGTAGAAGAGGATTCAGCGAAAGATATAAGATCACGCTCGTAAAAGATACACATAGCACGTTTGATAAACCATACATTAGTTCCCAACATATTATCGATCATCATAATGAGGTATTACGCTGGTTTGCTGAGATAAAAACAGTAGATGAAATTTTAAGGTAGCCTTAAAAAAGTGCCTAGCATTATCCTCAATAGCTTAGGATAGTGGCAGGCACTAAGAATTCATAAAAGCTTTATTTGATTATGATTTCTTTTGCAGTTACATTTAATGAAGATTTCTTCTGTGTGTCTATGTCCATCTTCTTGGTTAACTTTACTTTCACTTTAGAATCATCAGACAAATCTTCCATATTGCCATTACTGAATATAGTGTCATCTGTTATTCTCACCGTGCATACATACATCTTTGATGATTGTGGTTGCTGATTTCCTTTTGCTTCATCAGAACATTCTACACCTATGTAGGATTTATCAACATTTAATACCTCACCTGTTAGTGTATTTGTTGGGTCATTGTTATTATTGCAAGCTACTAGTAATAACACTAGCATTAAAGTTGCTGCTATTTTTTTCAACGGTAACCCTCCAATTCTAATGTTTATGTGGGGAGTAACTATTCAGTATCGTTATTTTTCAGAGCCGCTATCTCTTTTTCTAATCTCAGGATTCTTCTACCATTTGATTGAGCAACCCCAAAGACCAATCCTATTAAGCCACCAATCACTGAACCAGCTGGTCCAATAACAATAAGTCCTAGCATGCCTGCTACTAACACATATAAAAAAGCCATGTTTATTTCTCCAATCATTACTTAAGTTTCCTGATATTACTTGTGGATCATTTCATTATTAAAGTTCCTCTATTCTAATAGCAACTTCACAACAGTTTTTCTATTGCGTATATGCTTCTTTAAGGAAGGGGATTTCAACATTATACAGCTCCCCCTCTTGATAATCGAAATATCTCACTTTGTTGTTCAATACGATAACTTCTTTGTAGTATCCCATAGTGAACAAAGCCTTTTCCTTATGATTAAAATGCAACTTATAATCAGGCTGCTTAAAGTCCATGTTTGCTGTTGATTCTTTCTGGGCATGATCTAAGGCTTTTACTATCTTCTGGATAAATTGTTTGTCATCAATCGAGGCAATTCGCTTCTGACCGTCCCATTCAATGACTTCTATGTTTGTTACCTCTTCCGCACTCTTAAGATTGCTGCTTTGGCAACCTATTATTAGAAAACAAGCCATCATTCATACAGGTATTGCTTTTAGTTTGTACATTTATAACCCTCACTCTTCATCAAGCCTTAAATCAGTCTTTGAATCTAAACCATTATCGTTCTCGGGAGGGACTTTTTTATAGATAGATTCATAATATGTATGGATTTTCGAGAAGGTCTCTGAAGTAGCGTTGGTTATTTGATACATTTCATCAGATGAGGATGTATCCTTGAAGTCTACCAAAAAGCCAAATCCATCAGATGAGATTTCTATCATGATGTTATAGGAGGTATCATTCTTTTGGTAACTTAGATTTGTTACTAGCGACTCGCCTTTCACTCTATACCTTTTCATTTTGCTATCTAATTCACTAATCTGTTGCTTTCTTACTTTCTTTAATTCAAGCCCTTCTATAATGGCAATATAATCTTCCATCTTGCTTGGTTTGGTGGTTCTTGCCAACTCTGTTACATCGTAATAATAATCTTCAAATTTGATATCGACTTCCGATATATACTTTGTTTCATATAGAAGTGTCATCATATCTATGTTTTGTTTTGGTGCACACCCAACTATGGCAATTAGCATAGTCAAAAATAGCAGCACTCCTCTTTTCACACACAACCATTCCTTCATGTTTCATACTTAGTTGCAACTATTATTTCAAAATTATGTAATGCACTCAATAGTTTTCTTAAATTAATAAGCACTAATCATAATATTATGATTAGTGCTAGACCCCATTTTTGCTTGTTACCTATCTTGAGTATTCTCAAGCAACCCTTTTACAACTTCCGCATCTAACCCGTTCGCAAAGGAGTTATCCATTCGTACCGATTTTCCAAAATGATACGCTTCTGCCCCTGCCACATGGTGAACCCGTCCTAAATTAGAAGGCTTCATGCCTCCACCAGGCATAATAATAGGACCATCGTGTTCCCGAGAAAGGTGTACTAGTTTTGCTAACTCTTCCTTCCCCTCTTCACAATTAGAAGCACCGCCTGATGTTAAGATTTGCTTCACATTCGAATGATATTTTGATAGCGTTTTATAGGCTTCTTCCTGTGATGCTATTTCATCGAAAGCCCTGTGGAATGTGATATTCAGATCAGGAAACCTTGTTATGAACTCTTGAAGCATCTTCTCATTAATTGTGAAATCCTCATGTAACGCACCAAAGACGATTCGGTTCCCGCCAAGTTCCTGTATCGCACGAATATCCTCACATATGACTTGAAAATCCTCTTCGTTATAAACATAACCGTAGCTATGGGGACGAATCATAACCTGGACCGGGATGTCTACGCTCTCTAATACTTGTTTTATCGTTCCGTAGCTCGGCGTTAGACCTCCTTCTTGCATGGCTGAAACCAACTCTACACGGTCCACGCCTAGTTTTTCTGCTTCCTTAGCTTCTTGTTTATTTTGTACAATGCATTCTAATAGCATATATAAACGACCTCCTTCATTGTTTACTTTCTATAATCGTAATCTACACCATTAGCCTCCTGCAATATCATTTTCTCCTATCACATATTCACACAAAGTAACACTTATCTTGGATAAAGATAAGTGTTAGGTTACTAAGAAATATACAAACAAAAAAACTCATAATTTACAATCCCAACCAATTCGGTATAAACAGTATTGCTGCCTCCCAATATGTAATCACAAAAAGAATAAGTACCCCCATAATAAGGAAAGGCGCTACAGATCGTACAAGCTTTTCAAAACGGACTTGTGCGATTGATGATACAATAAACAGACCTGTACCAACTGGTGGTGTTAGTAATCCGAGAGTCAAGTTAATACAAATGATAACCCCAAAATGTATTGGGTCTATTTCATATACTGTTAGTAGAGGCATAAATACGGGGACTAGGATTATAAGAGCTGCAATGCCATCCAACACCGCCCCTAATAATAGAAGAAAGATGTTTACTAGCAATAAAAAGACGAATGGATTATCAGAAAGTGATGTCATACCAGAAACGATTGCCTGAGGAATTTGTTCAAATGCAATCATCCAACCAAATATGTTGGCCATTGCAATCAGAAAGGTTACGGTAGCAGAAGTAACCACTGTATTAATGAGGATCTCGGGTATTTTTCTCCATTTTAATTCTCTATAGAAAAATGTGCCGACAATATAAGCAACGACTGATGCGATGGCTGCTGATTCAGTAGCCGTGAAAGCTCCGCTAATGATGCCCCCTATAATAATGACTGGTACGAGTAAGGCTGGTAATACATTAAATGTGCTCTTAAAGATTTCCTTCCATGTTGCCCGTTCACTTTTATGAAAATTGTATTTATAGCCTATAATGCTAATTAACGTAATAAACCCTATTCCATAAAGTATCCCCGGAACAATTCCTGCCATGAATAAACCACCAATGGATGTACCAGAAAGGGTTCCATATATAATAAAAATCATACTTGGAGGGATAATAGGTGCCACGATAGAAGAGGCAAGGGTCAAAGCAGAAGAAAACTCTTTTTTATAACCCTCCCTTTCCATTTCAGGAACCATAATTTTACTCATCATGGCGGCTTGTGCATTTGCTGATCCTAGTATAGAAGCTAAAAACATATTCGAGACGATTGTTACATAGGCAAGACCTCCTCGCACATGGCCAAATAATACTTTAGCAAATTTAACAAGACGGGTTGTAATCCCCCCACCATTCATCAATTCACCTGCCAACATAAACAAGGGAATCGCTAGTAAGCCAAAGTTGTCCAATCCAGAGTACAGACGCATCGGTGTGGATTGCATTAATGTGCCATTCCCCTCCATTAAAAAGTAAAGGATAGTCGTCATTCCTAGAACAAGAGATATTGGAATGGCCATGAACAAGAACACAAAAAATAAGATAATAACTACCATACTCATTGGCTCTCCCCCTTTTGAAAAATATCAAATAGGTTGGAAAGTAGGTGTACTGCCGCAAAGGTTAGGCCCAAAGGAACAGCCATATACGGAATCCACATTGGTACTAATAATGTGGTTGACTTTTGATAAGAAACACTTGGAGATAAAATCCAAGTGAAGCTGTAATAGATTAAGATAAATAGAAAAAGGAGCATACATATATGCCCTACTATCATGACCATTCTTTTAATATTCTCAGGAATGTATTCCACTACAATGGTGACTGCTGCCTGGGACTTATATTTAAGTCCCAGACTGCCGCCAATAAAACTAATCCATATGAGTAAGAAAACAGAAATCTCTCCCGCCCATGATAGGGGTGATTGCAATACGTATCGAAAGGCTACAGCAAGAGTAACTACAATGGCCATTGAAAACATTAATAAAATGGAGATACCTTTTTCTATTTTGGAAATACCATGACTTATTGTCCTCATCTGTCTTCCCTCCTTCTGTCTCTTAGCGGAATGAATCGATAAATTCTTGAATAAGTGGATCTTTCTTACCGTATTTCTCATCAAACATTTCTTTCTGTTCTTTAAATAACGATTCATCTAGCTCGTATACATTCATTCCCTCATCCTTTAGCTGTTGCTTAAAATCTTCTTCCTTACCCGCTCTTGTCATAGCTGTATATTCTGCAGCTGCTTTGATAGATTCTCTAACAATTTGTTGGTCTTCTTCTGACATTCCTTCAAAAGTAGATTTGTTCGCCATCGCAATGGCTGGCCATACCATGTGATTTGTAACAGCAGCATGATCAACTACTTCGTGATATTTATTTGTGATGGTTGCATCAAGGTCCATATCCATTCCATCAATTACACCAGTTTGTACTGCTGAATACACTTCTGGTAATGGTAGCCCTTCAGTTGATGCTCCTGTAGATGTGTAGAAATCCTGCATTGGTGGACTAGGTGTAACGCGTAGTTTAAGTCCATCCATATCTGACGTACTCTTTACTTCTTTATCTTTAAACAACATGACACGCTGACCTGCGAACAAGTAATCCAACCCTACTAATCCTTGTTGATCTAATGTGCCAAGTATTTTCTTAGCGACCTCAGAATCACGTGCATCGTTCGCTGCTTCTAAATCTTCAAATGCATAAGGCGTAAACCAAGCTGCGAAAGCTTGCTCACGTGAACTCATATATGCAGCAGTAATTAAACCAAAGTCAACTGAACCCGCAACGATTTGTTCCACCATATCAGCTTCAGAACCAAGCTGACTGGACGGATAAATCTCTAATTCCATTCTGCCACCTGAACGTTCTTCAAGTTCCTCTTTAAACTTTTCTGCACCTTTATGCCACATGTGTGTAGGTGGTGTAATGTGTGCCAGCTTAAAGGAATAAGATTTTCCTGAATTGTCTCCGGAGCTTTCACCAGAAGTAGTAGCACCAGATTCAGATGATTCGTTACATGCTGCCAACGCGAATACTACAAGCGACAGTGCTACTAGATACATGAACCATTTAGTGAATGTATTCATTTGATTATTTCCCCCTAATAAGTAATAAACAAAAAGGTAAAACGCTTACAAAAAACTTATTGAAAAGGACTAGGAAGGGTTTGATTGATAAGCAAAATCTTGAGAGACGAAATTAGAAGATGACCATCCTAACAAAAAGGTAGCTTCTTGTATGTTTCCTTGTGAAAGTAGATTACGAATGCGAGTAGATGAAATAATAGTACCACCTGGACAACAAACAGACTCCGTGAGTTGAAGTTGGAAGTGCTCAGCTAATAGATCAACATCCCCGGAACGGTTCTTTCCAAATCGAAAGTCTCTACCCACATGTATTTCAAGTGGAGAAATATTTGTTAGTTCATCTATGAAACTAGCGGGAGTTCTATTAATATAAGTTTCATCAAACCGAGCAATGACGACATGATCTACTCCTAACCTCTGAATATGCTCGATTTTCTTTTCAATAGTTGTTAAAATTCGTGCTCCTTGAAAATAAGAGCGAGGCGAAGGGTCAAACGTATATACTACGGTTGGAACGTTGTACTTCTTGCTTCGTTTGACGGCCTGAGATATTACCCTTTGATGCCCACGATGTACACCGTCAAAAGCGCCGATGGCCACAACACTCGAAGGCAAATTTGGGGGGTGGTTATGGTGTATTCTCATTCACGTCACCTCCTTCTGTCCAGATTATCTACTCATTAAAAATCAGATTCATTGCCATTATTCTAAAGTCTATCTGCTTTTGTTATGCCAGCTTCGGCCCAGTGTTCTTTCGGAACTTCTTGAACGAGGACACGGACTTTACTAGGATCTACCTCAAGGGTACGGCTCATCGCCTCGCTAACTTCAGCTATTAATTGATTCTTCGTTTCTTTATTTCGTCCTTCAAGGATATGAAGAAAGGCAATAGGCATGTGGATCCTCCTTATGATTAACGAACGTCAATATTCATCTTGCCGAGTGGTCCGAAATCTACGTCAATTTGATCACCGTTATAGACGTTTACAGCTTCCGTAATGCCACCTGTTAAGATTACCATGCCTGGTTGAATGGAGAGTCCAGACCGATTAATCATAGTTGTTAGCTCAACAATCGATCTCACTGGGTGCCCAAGAACTGCAGAACCTAGTCCAGATTGAACAACTTCACCATTTTTAGACATCGTCACTTCCACATCACTCAGTGAAGTATGATAAGGAGAAAATGCTTGATCTCCAAGGAAAAAACGTGAAGAAGACGCATTATCAGCAACTACATCCTCAAGCGTAAACGAGAAGTTTCTATAACGACTGTCAATGACTTCTATAGCTGGCATGATCATCTCTGTTGCCATCCAAATATCCTTTGGTGTTACATTACCTCCCTTTACCTCCTTGTTCATGACAAAGGCAATTTCAGGTTCAACCCTTGGATGGATCAACGTGTCAAGAAGTAACACAGGATGATTGACTTCCATTGATTGGGTCAGGCGTCCATAAATAGGTTCTTTTACACCAACTGATTCTTGCTTTACCTTGCTTGTAAGTCCCATCTTCCATCCAATCATGTGATCTCCTCGATTTTCTGCTGTATCGCTCCAAAGGGTTTGAATTTCATATGCTTCATCTACAGTTAACGAAGGATGATTAATGGTGATTTTGTCCATCTCTGTTCCATTCGTTTGGTGAGAGTCTATCATTTCAGCTATCTGTTTTAATTGAAGTGTGTTGGTTTCCATGTTCTTCGCTCCTTTCTATGTCGAAAACGTCATTCGCTTTTGGGCAATGTCACTTGCCACATCCAAAATCATATCTTCCTGGCCACCGACAACCTTTTGTTTTCCTAGCTCAATTAATATATCTCTAGGATCCAGGTTAAACTTCTGTGCTGCTCGATTAGCGTGAAGAAGAAAACTAGAATAGACTCCTGCGTACCCTAATACAAGACTACCTTTCGTAATCTCCTGTGGTTGGTCTAGTATAGGCGCAACTATATCTTCAGCAACATCCATCATTTTATATAGGTCAATCGCTGTAGTTATATTCATTCTGTCTAGCACCGAAACTAGGACCTCAGTTTGGGTGTTACCTGCTCCTGCTCCAAGGCATCGAACACTTCCATCAACTCTTGTAGCACCTTCTTCAATGGCAACTAAAGTATTGGCCATTGCAAGTGAAAGGTTGTTATGTCCATGAAAACCTACATTTACGTTTAAGGCTTCTCTAAGAGCTCTAATGCGCTCTTTTACCTGATGGGGGAGCAAAGCACCAGCCGAATCTACTACATACACTGTGTCAGCTCCATAGCTTTCCATCAATTTCGCTTGTTCAATCAGTTTTTCTGTTGGAACCATATGAGCCATCATTAGGAATCCGACAGTCTCCATTCCAAGCTCTTTGGCCACTTTAATATGTTGTTTGGAAACATCTGCTTCGGTTACATGGGTTGCGATACGGGCCATTCTTGCACCAATATTGGCTGCTTCTTTTAAATCTCCCACAGTTCCAATGCCTGGCAATAGAAGAACCGCTATATCAGCTTGTTTACAGACGGACACAGCTGCAGAGATTAATTCCATTTCATTTGTTGTGGAAAGTCCATATTGCAATGATGATCCTCCAAGACCATCTCCATGAGATACTTCGATAAAAGGTACATGTGCTTCATCTAAGGCTTTCGCTACTTCTGTAACCTGGTCTATTGTGTAGCTATGATTTATAGCATGGCTACCATCTCGCAGCGCTACTTCTGTAATATATACATCTCGTTTATTCACTTAGAAACTCCTTTCATTTCAAACTAAAAATGAGTAGACTCATGCTTTTTGTGCATCTTGATACTTGGCAAGCTCCTCTGCTACCTTTACAGCGGATGCTGTCATAATATCTAGGTTTCCTGAGTAAATAGGAAGGTAATCTCCAGCTCCTTCTACTTCTAGAAAAACGGTTACCTTATTGCCGTCAAAAATAGGTTCTGTTCTCATACGATAGCCTGGAACGTATTCCTGAACCTTTTTGACCATTTGATTAATTGATTCAGTGACTTTTGCTTCGTCTATTTGTTCTTCTTTAACAAGACAATAAACAGTATCTCTCATAATAATCGGTGGTTCAGCAGGATTGAGGATAATAATAGCTTTACCTCTTTTAGCTCCACCAACATTTTCAATCCCCCTGGATGTTGTAACCGTAAATTCATCAATATTAGCGCGAGTACCTGGTCCGGCGCTTTTACTAGAAATCGTTGCGACGATTTCAGCGTATTCGACATCACACACTTGTTGGACCGCATTAACAATTGGAATCGTTGCTTGCCCACCACAGGTGATCATGTTTACATCAGGTTCATCCATATGGGAACCGAGATTAACTGGCGGGACCACAAATGGGCCCAGTGCAGCAGGTGTTAAGTCCAGTATCTTTTTGTTTAAAGGTTTTAATTTCTCTGTATGATAAGCATGGGCATTAGCAGATGTGGCATCAAACAGAATGTCTGCAAGTTCTGGGTTTTCTAAAAACCCGTCAATACCCGTATCGATAACACGAATACCATAGCTCTTTGCCTGTTTAAGGCCATCTGATTCAGGATCAATACCAATCATCGTTGTAATTTCAAGTTTGTCAGATCGGAGTAATTTCAACATAAGATCAGTTCCAATATTGCCGGACCCGATAATACCGACTTTTACTTTTGTCATGTGTACACTTCTCCTTCCATTAGTTATGTGAAAGGTTATCTAGTAAACGTAACTGATACGTCTCCTAATTGATCCATTCTCACTGTAAATTCATCACCAGCTATAGCATTCACAGCTGAAGATAGTGCACCCGAAAGAATCACTTCTCCACTCTTTAATGAACTATCATATTCAAATAGTTTATTGGCAAGCCAGGCAACACATTTAGCAGGATTTCCGAGTGCCGCTGAACCTTTTCCTGTGTTCATCAATTCTCCATTTTTAAATAATTCCATCTGAATTTCAGCAAGATCCACATCTTCTACAGCAACCTTTTGATGACCTAGTACATAAAGCCCTGAAGAGGCATTGTCTGCAATGGTATCTTGTAAGGTAATATTCCAATCTGCAATTCGACTGTCTACTATCTCTATAGCAGGTACAACGTAATTGGTTGCATTCAATACATCTTCTACAGTTACATTGGGACCTCTTAAATCTTCTTTTAGCACAAAAGCAATTTCCCCTTCAGTTTTTGGCTGAAGAACTTTGCCCTGAGGAATCTGGCCTCCATTCTCCACCACCATATTGTCCAACAAATGACCATAATCTGGTTCATCAACACCAAGTAGTTCCTGCATCGCAAGTGACGTTAAGCCTATCTTCCTCCCGACAATATGAGCTCCTCGCTCTACTTTATGTTGAATGATTCTCAGTTGAATTTGGTAAGCTTCATCAATGGTTAAGTCTTGCTTTAGAGCCGTTAATGGTTGAACACATTGATGAGTTGTTTCCGGACGCTCAATGTGTTTCACCAACTGCCCTAGCTCTTTTGTTAGTATGTTTTCACTCAATGACCTTACCTCCTTTCTTTGTTCCTATATGTTAAAGCTTAATCGTTATATTCGAGAGCTCACTGTAAAATTCAAAGCTATGCATGCCACCTTCACGACCAATCCCGCTTTGTTTCAATCCACCAAATGGAGTTCGCAGGTCACGTAAATACCATGTGTTGACCCATATGATTCCAGCTTCTACTTTATGAGCAACACGGTGAGCACGACGCAAATCATTTGTCCAAATGGTTGTACCTAATCCATAGTGGGTGTCATTAGCTTGCTCAATGACATCTTCTTCTTCATCGAATGGTAAAACAGTTACGACTGGTCCGAATATTTCTTCTCTCACACAACGTGAATCACGTGTCAATCCAGTAACAATTGTTGGCTCGATATAGTATCCTTTTTGTTCACCTTTCGGACGTCCACCACCCGCAACAATTGTTCCCCCCTCTTCTTTAGCGATTCCGATATATTGTTGAACACGGTCGTAATGTTCTTTCGAGATGACTGCCCCTACTTTTGTACCTTCCTTAAAGGGATCACCTACTTGCAGTTGTTTCGTTCTGTCTACGAACTTCTCTAGAAAGGCTTCATAAACGGGACGTTCAACATAAATTCGCGAACCACACAAACATACTTCACCTTGATTCATAAAACTTGATTTCAATGTCGTATCAATTACTTCATCTAGATCTGCATCTGCGAAAATAATATTTGGATTCTTACCTCCCAGCTCATATGACAGCTTCTTTAAAGTTGGTGCAGCAGCTTTCATAATGGCTGATCCTGTTTTCGTCTCACCAGTAAAGGTAATCGCATCTACATCAGGATGTTCAGTCAATGCTGATCCAGCAGCATTTGGACCAAAACCATGTACTAGATTCACTACCCCATCCGGTACGCCAGCCTCTTTGATTATTTCAGCTAAAACAGTCGCAGTCATAGGTGTCCATTCAGCAGGTTTCATTACAGCTGTATTACCTGCTGCTAGACATGGTGCCATCTTCCATGTTAAAAGGAGTAATGGTAAATTCCATGGATTGATCATCCCTACAACACCTACAGGGCGACGGATTGCATAATGAAGAGCCTGATCATCTTGCTGATAGGCTTCTGTCCCTAAGGATGTTAGATAATCAGCAAAGAAATGAAAGTTATAGGCAGCTCTTGTAATATCAACTTCCAAGGCCATCTCATATGGCTTCCCTGTATCCATAGCCTCAAGAATTGCTAATTCTTCTTTTCTCTCTAAAATAATGTCCCCAATACGGCGCAACACATTGGAACGTTCATTAGGGGTAAACTCACACCAGGGTCCTTTTAATGCTCGTTTAGCAGCTTGAACTGCTGCATCGACTTCCTCTTGCGTGCCTTCTGCTACAACTCCTATGACTTCTTCTGTAGCTGGATTGATATTGTCAAAGGTTCTACCTTTATCTGAATCAACATATTGTCCATTAATAAAATGACGACAATCAATTGGACGAACCTTGTTAATCATCTTCTCTTTGGTTTTCAAATTGGCTTCCTCCCTTACTTAACCCATATCATTTAAGGAAAGATGGTGACACATGTGTCACCATCTTACCCTTCAACTTCTACAATCATTTCAATTTCAATTGCAGTACCACCAGGGAGCTGTGCCATGCCTACTGCTGACCTAGCATGACGTCCCTTTTCACCAAACACATCGACAAGAAGGTCTGAAGCTCCATCAATTACTTTAGGCTGATCGATAAAATCTTCTGTACAATTAACCATCCCAAGGATTTTGACGACACGCTTCACCTTGTTAAGTTCTCCAAGTTCGAATTTCAACACATTTAATAGATTCAACATCGAGATACGAGCAGCGTGATAACCATCTATTACTTCTAGGTCACGACCAAGCTTCCCATGATACTCATCTACTCCTTGGCCGGCTGTATAAATCAAGTTACCTACTTTCACATGACTTACGTAATTTCCAACTGCTGGACGTATTGGGGACAATTCAAGTCCCAGATTTTGCAGCCTTACCTCTGGCGTCATGACTTTTTGTCCCATAATTAAGCTTCTTCTCCTTTACATTTAGGAATCGGAGGGCATTCTCTCCAAGAATCATTCGTTTTTGCTCTTCTGTGAGATTTTCCATGTTATTGATTACTTTCCCAGGGGGGGTTTCTCTCAATAAAAATGGGTAATCTGACCCCATCAATACACGATCATGACCAAAACGTTCAATTAAATAATTGATATTAATAGAATCATAGTTTAGTGAATCAAAGTAAAAGTTCCGTGCATAATGGCTAGGTGGATGCGGTGTCAGTCGTAAATGCGGCCAAACTTCCCATCCTTGATCCAATCTTGGAAGAATATAAGGGAATGATCCTCCTCCATGTGCAAAACAAATCTTCAATCTTGGAAATTTCTCTAGAACACCACTCCAGATTAAACTTGCAGCAGCTAGCGCCGTTTCACTTGGCATGCCAACAGTGTACATAAAGTTATGGCGTGGTGTTCTGTCTTTAGCTAGCGTTTCCCAAGGGTGTATAAATAATGGAACATTCCATTCTTCAGCTTTTTCAAAGAATTCAAGGAATTGGGGTGCATCAAGGTTTTCTCCATTGATGTTTGTACCAATTTCTATCCCATACAAATTTAGCTCCTGTACGCAACGTTCCATTTCCTTCACTGCAGCCTTCACATCTTGCATAGGGACAGTCCCCAAACCAAGAAATCGAGCTGGATTTTCTTTTACTGTTTGGGAAATGAAATCATTTTGAACCATTGCCATTTCAGTAGCTGCCTTCACATCTGCCCAGTATGAAAATGTAACTGGTATCGGAGATAAAACTTGGATATCTACACCTTCCCTATCCATATCTTTAATTCTCTTTTGGGAATCCCACACTTGATCCGTTACTTCTCTAAATACATTACCTTCTACCATAATATTGGCTCCACAAGCACAAGTTTGATGAAGTGTCGGCCACTTTCCGGGATATTTTTCTGCAAAGTTGGGTATTTCTTTTGGGATAACGTGAGTGTGAAAGTCTACTCTCATGCTTTCCATTCCTTTGCTTCAGGAGGCATCACATAACCGCATTCTTTACACGTTCTAAGCTCCTCGCTTCCATTAAAGTTTTCAATCGCTTCTTTCACCTGTGTACCTATATCTGTCAACTGTACGGTAGCTCGGTGCATTTCATGATTACAGTTATCACAGAACCACGAGAAACTCTCAAGCTCTCCCTCACCACGTTTACGTTCAATGACAATACCATAAGAGTCTGCTACACGGTGTGGTGAATGTGGTACATTAGCAGGAAGCATGAAAATTTCTCCTTCACCAACTTCAACGACTTCACGCTCTCCATCACCATTTATACACTCAACAAATGCGCTGCCTTTCATTTGATAAAAGAATTCATCTGCAGGATCGATATGGAAATCTCGGCGCTTGTTCGGACCGCCAAGTAGCATAGCAATATACTCGGAATCTTCCCAAAGAACCTTGTTGTTTACTGGAGGTTGTAATAAATGCTTGTTTTCCTCCACGGTTTTCATTAAATCCATTACTCTTGACTGTAGAAAAGATGTAGATTTTGTAGACATAATAGTCCTCCTTCACATTTTTTGAAACCGCTTTCATAAAGCGCTAATATAACCTAAATCTTTTGAGATATTTTCCGCTGTACTTACAACGTTTTTGATCATATCTTCACGGTTTCTACCGTTCATATATGAAATAGGTCCAACCATGTTTAACGCTGCAATGGTTTGACCTGTATAGGAACGAATCGGAGCAGCAATTCCATATAAACCAAGTTCATTTTCGTTATTACTAATGGCGTACCCCTGTCTTTTGATTTTCTTCAATTCTTCTTCAAGACTAGGTACATCCGTAATTGTATTTGGAGCTAGCTTCATTAGACCTTTCGCAATCGTTGGCTTAATTAACGCAGGATTATGTGCTAATAACACCTTCCCTGTGCTGGTACAATATGCGGGTTTAGTTGCACCAATATAGGTTGGTACTGGAAGGGATTCTTTAGATTGAACTTTAAGTACAAAGCGAACCTCTCCTGCATCGAACATTCCGATATGAACAGTTCCATGAAATTTTCTAATCAATCTTTCACAGAAAGGAGTAGCTTCATTGTAAATATCTTGTTGATACATGACATGGTTGCTCCATTCAAGCAGCTTCCATCCCAGTCGATATTTCTTTCGACTGTCTTGAATAAGCATTCCCTCCTGACATAGTGTACGAACAAGGTGATTCACTGTACTTGCATTCATGTTAAGTTTCTCCGCTATTTCCAAATTACCAAGAGCAGGTTCTTCTTTGGTGAAGCAATTCAGAATTTTGGAAATTTTTTGAACGGATGAAATCACATGCCTTCCCCCTTTTACCCATAACGTTTGTCTTCGTTCTAAGAAATGTAAATAGAAAGTAAAGTTCCAACCTTAGTTTCGACAAACGGCACCAAATACCTTTAAATACCAGCTATTATTCCTTATGTTGGTTGCGTATTAAGTTAATTGGCCTTGATCTACTTTTGTTCCCTTTAATGCCTCATCAACCATGGCGAATTGGTTGTTTCGTTTATAGCTAGTGTAAAAACGCCCCAACCTTCTTAACGGATCTCCAGAATAATATCGTTCATACTGGAGTAACCTTTGTCCAAAAGCTTCCCCGCTTAAATCCCAAGCCAGTTTAAATAGATGAACACGTTCTTCTGAGGAAATACCTTCTCTTCCCACATAGTATTTTTCAGTATCTCCCCGTAGTTCTGGGTTCAGAAAATCCGCTTCAGTTGGTGACATGAGTAAACCGCCCGCACCAATAGTTTGAATGACTTCAATCGCTCTTGGATACATTTTTGGTAACATACCACGAATCGTTTCTAGTGGTGTTCCAGCTGGCATCACTTCCCCATGTTCTAATGTCTCGTATTCATGCTCAGATATGCGAAGTAACGCTCTGATTGCTTCCACAGATTGCATCAGCTCACCTAATTGCGTTTGTACATTTAGGTATCCATCTACTCCAATTGAGTCGGCTACTCTCGCTGCCACTTCTGAAGCAAATTGAAGCTTGATTAACCCTCGAACTCCAGATTGGTGCGCAGGCTGTTGACCAATCCCTGTTTTCGGATAAAGTAAATTACCTGCTTCCACATTTTGATTAATAAAGATTCGATTTTTTGGTACAAATACATCGTTAAATACAAGAAGTGCGTCCATTTCTTCGTAACGAGAAGAAAGTGGATGATCAAATAGAGATCTTGTTCCGTCTTGTGCAGGTTCACGACAGATAATTCGTAACCCTGGTGTATCAATTGGTAATGCAAATGCAATGGCATGCTTTTCATCTCCAGGCCGAAAACCAGGGAATGAATATATAATTACCTCATCCGTGATAGGAGCCAATGTGGCTAGCATCTTTGCCCCACGCACAACAAAACCATCTTCCCTTTCCTCTACGACACCTAAGTGTGTAAACTCATCACTTTGCTCATGAGAGGATTTACTTCGATCATTTTGAGGGTTAATAATCGCGTGTGTTAAAAATAAATCATTATCACGGATATATTTGTAATAATTGACCATATTGTTTGCCCATTGTGAATCGTATTGCTCAAGGAACCAAGCATTACTTGCCATAGCCGTTACCGTAACATTTAGAAAATCTGGTGTTCTACCCATCAATCCAAAAGTTGCTCTAGCCCAAACCTCAAACAATGTTGAACGCGCTTTCAAATCTTCGTATGATTTTGGAACTTTGAATGCTTGTGAAACTCGTTCTCCTGTTTCCTCACAAATGTACGTAATGTCATCACGATACTCGTCGTTATGTTGCATATCATATAATTTAGCAATTTCATGAATTGGCTGATGAAAAACAGCCTCATTGTAAACGTCCTTTATTCTCTTACCGCCCATCCACACTTCGGGTTGACGAGACTTCAATGCTTCGATATATTCTGTTCCAGTACGAATCCCCATAGCACTTGACCCTCCTTCACTTAGTCTGTAACATAGTTTTCAATAGCTTTCGTTTGACGAAATTTACCTTTGAGAAATACGAGACCATCATCCTCTTGATAAGTGTAATCTTGAACTTCACCAATAAACAGGACATGATCGCCTCCGTCATATTCTTTCCATGGCTTACATTCAATTGTAGCGAGTGAATCTCTAATCTTAGGACCTAGCTCGCTCTCTTCCCATTCAATGGTCAGTCCTTGTTGCTCTCGGCCAGCAAATTGCCAAGCAACAGCCTCTTGCCCTGCAGATAAGATATTTACGATAAAGTTATTATCCTTAAGACTTTCATACGCCCTAGCATTCTTATCAATAGATACAAGTACAAGTGGTGGATCTAGAGAGACAGAAGTGAATGAATTAACGGTAATTCCTTTTTTCACCTCATCATCCTCACTCCAGGTAACTACCGTAACTCCTGTAGCAAAGCATCCAAAACAATTTCTTAGTTCGCGTACATTCATAACCTTTTTGCCACCTCCAATTGTTAAATTCTGATACTACTATAAAGGGAAGAACAAGAACAGAACCTTCGAAAATTTCATATTATGAAATTTATGTGAACTTTTTTCAAAAATCTGATTAATTTGACTAATTCTAAAAACCTTAATCTATATAAATCACCAAAGTTCACAAAACAATTTGAGGTAATATCGTAATAGAAATCCTACAAAAAAAGTATGGGGCATTAAAAATTGATTAGCGTCACTAAGAAGGTAAAAAGATATTATGTATTCGTTTTTAAGTATGATGAGGATGAATGGGATTTTGATAAAGGTGAATTTAATATTAGTAACAAGTTGTAATAATTTTAGACTAAAAAAATGAACAAATGGGAGTAATTGGAGTGTTGGGGACATAGTGTCTAGAATGGACTAAATGAAGAATCCAGAATAGAGCTACAAAATAGGTTACTGACTTGGATAAAAGATTTTAATTGGTCAAATGTCCTAACAGACAAACAAGACCCTTTTTTATTTTTTGATGTTTGTTCAACTCACTGTTTAACTAGAGAAGAATATAACAATTCCACCAAATTTAATAAAAAAAATGACTTTTTCACAAATCAAATAGCTGCTAAGTTAATTTTTAATGGAAATGAAGAGTAAGGAATGACGTTAGTAAACCCGTCATTCGGAACGCTTTAAATTATGTGAAAAACGCAGAGTTAAAAGTATATCGAGTTAATGATGAAGGCCATACTCAAATTTTTGACTATGAAGATTCTAGTCAAATAGAAATAAACACTCACAAACACAATCTTTTTTAAGAAGAAAAACAGGATGACATACGATGTCCCGGTTACTACAAATAATTAAACCGGGACATTTAGGATAGTAAATATTGTTGTTTTAGTTAATATTAGAGCATCCCTTTACTTAGGAAGTACCAGATCCACCCTGGTGCCTTCCCCTTCCTCTGATTCAATCTTAATTTCTCCATGATGAGCTTTGATAATATCAAAACAGATGGTTAATCCCATCCCCATACCACTTTCTTTTGTCGTGAAGAAAGGTTTTCCGAGTTTGTTGACTTGATCTTTCGTCATCCCAATCCCCTGGTCTTGAATGGCAATGTTGACTTCGTTTTCTTCAGCGTTACTGGTTAACTGAATATGCACTTCTCCACCATTCGGCATGGATTCGAAGGCATTTTTGATAAAGTTGATTAGGACTTGCTTGATCTTGGCGTGGTCAATGTCGAGTTTCAGCTCTGAGTGAGTGGAATCAAATTGGATGTCGATATCTTGTAGATGTGCATTGCTGTTCATTAACTCTACTGTGTTTTCGATTAATGTTGGAACGTTGCACGTTTCCGTTTTTAAATCGGTAGGTTTTCTCAGTAACACAAATTGGTTCACTAAACTTTGGATTCTTTCTAACTCACCAATAATGATATCAAGATATTTATTTTGGTTGTTGTTTTCTCTTAAGAGCTGTGTGAGTCCAATAATCGAAGTAAGTGGATTTCGTATTTCATGAGCTAAGCCAGCACCAAATTTGCCTAGTGTGGACAACTTTTCGGACTCAATCAGTTGCTGTTGTAACTCATAATAGTGGGTCATGTCTCTAAATTGTGCGAAGGCTCCTATTATTTTTTCTCCATTAAATAGAGGGATGACATCAAGGAGGCAAATTTTAGTATATCCCTCTTCATTAATCGGTAGGGTAAGTTCAACGTTTTTGATCGTTTCACCGTTACTCAGAACCGTATCGATATATCCTCTTATAAGATGAATCTGCTTATGCTCTTTCTCTATCACTTGCTTCACATTGTTTTCGGTAATTTCTTCGAATGCTGTGTTGTATTCGATTAACTCTCCATTTTCATCAGTCATAATAATACCTAGAGGCGTGGAATTTATTAACACTTGATTCAATATTTCTAGCTTATTGTTCTTCTCTTGCAATCGAAGCTCTCGCTCAATAGAATCGACAGCAGAGGATAACAATCCAAGATGAAAATGATTAGCATAATCGACTGTCGTCATAATGGACACAGTTCCCGTTAAACGATCATCATCAGAATAACTAAAAGGTGCAGTATAGCATGCAACACCTGATAAAGCATGCTGAAAATGGTCTGTGCCAACTAGCGCAATAGGTTCTTCATGACTTAATGCTAGAGAAATAGAGTTGGTGCCTACTTCTTTTTCCTCAAATTTCACACCTGCTTGTATCCCAATGGAATCGACCATCTCCATAATACTTGGGTCTCCATATATATCTACGATGTATCCATCTTTATCTGTCGTCACGACAAGTGTTGGGGTTCCCCCCATATAATATAGTAACTTTTGCATAAAATGTTGGATTACATGTAGGGCCTGCTCTAACGATTGTTTTCTTTGCTGAACTTCTTCAGGAGTAATCCCAACCTCTAATACAGGCCTTTCTGTTGGATCAAGACCATGAAGTTCCTCACACTCTCGTTTAGAAGCTTTTATATATGTTTCAAAATCTATCATGTAAATCCTCCTATGAACCATTACAAAAAGTATAATGACCTTTCATTCAGTCATGCAAGGCTTTAATGATAATGGATGAATATGTAATGAAAGAAAACCATATACTATTTTCCTTTAATACCCACGCATTGTATCTATAGACCCAAATCAAAAGACTCAATTCCATTGTAATACATACGATAACTTCTTACTATTAAATTTTATTACCCATCATCACCCTAATATGGTATAATTTATTCAGAACATGACTTTCCAACAGGTCAGACATCTTACCTTTATATTTTGGGGAGATAGTATGTATGAATGTAAATAAAGAACTTTCCAATGAAGAACTAAATCAGAGCATTACGTCACTAAGGTCCTTAATGATTGAAATTGGGCTTACGTATGGCCTTAACCATGAGAAGACTCTTGAAATTAGCCAGAAATTAGATATATATATAGCAGAGACGCAAAAACGAAACACACTGGAATACTCCGCCTGAACATTTCAGATTCAGATAAGCATGCACCAAGCTTACCTCCACCATGGTTAAGTAAAGCCTATTACGCGGTGAAGTTTTTCCACATAGGATTAGCTTGGAATTATAGTTAGTAGAAGCTGATGCTGGATATGTACGGTAACAACTACTATTCCATTACTGTAAAAATCCCTAGAACCATAAAGGTTCTAGGGATTTTTTGTGTGTCTATCATAGTTTGGTTTGAGTAGCGTCAGTAAAATAATCAGAAATGGCTTGTTTTAGAGTAGCCTTTGTCTCTACATCCATGGTGATACCTAATTGTACCATCGTATGAGCAATTTCTGGGCGAATGCCTGTTAGAATTGGCTTTACTCCAAGCAGTATTAATGAATTGGTGATCTTAATTATCTCTTGCGCTACCTGAGTATCTACAACCGTCACACCAGATAAATCGATAAACAAAGTACCGACTTTCCATTGGGTGGACTTGTTGAGCACTGTATCTAGAATAACCTGAGCACGGTATGTATCAATATCCCCCACAAGCGGCATGACAGCCATATCATCCATAAGAGGAACAATTGGTGCAGATAATTCAAAGAAGGAGTCCTTAGCTTCTTTAAGTCTCTCTTTATGTTGCTCTACATATCCAGTACTGAAAATATATACGGCATGGTCAATTAACGGATCTATCTGTTGTGCCATTTTAATGATTGCTTGGCGCGAAATATCTTCCTCTTCAGAAAATACCGAAATCTTATCCCAAATATACTTTCTGTACTTACTAGTGCTTTTAATCGCTTCATCCATTTGCATCTCTAGTTGAATGGCTTTTTTACTCAATTCTAGCGCTTTATCTGTAATTTCTTTCATCGAATCTCGATTGGCATCTACTAGTGACTCAGCAATGATTGATATCACCTCAGCCCTATTGTTGATTATACCTTCTAAATATTCTTCTGAGTTATATTTTAATATTTCTTTCTGATCCTCTGTCATCTTCTGGGCAATATCATATTTCTTTTCTATAAGCATGTTGCCTATCTGTTCGATTTCAGTCATATTTATTCCCCTCTATTTACTTAGTAATAATAGAGCAATTATATCAAAAATATGGTAGGTTGTGTGGTTGGTACGTGGGGACAGGTCCTTCGTCCCATATGGCAGGTTGTGAAATAAGTTGCGGGAAGCGGGGACAGGTTCCTCATCGAAAATAGAGGTGCCAGACCCCTGCTGTTCTAAAGCATTATCGCATCACAGCGATGGGAGTCTGGCATTTTTTGGCATGTATAATTGTTGAGACGAGGAACCTGTCCCTTCGTCCCATTCCTTCCTACTAGGCTAACTTCTTACATTCTTCTGCACATTTGAAGCATGCATCTGCACATTCTTGGCAATGTTGGTGATTATGCTTCTTACATTCTTCACCACAACGTTCACAGATAGTTGCGCAAACTTGGGCTAGTTCGGAAACAAATGGTGTTCCTCTTGTAAGTGCTTGTTCTAGGTATGCACAAATATCTGCACACTCGCGATCGAGACGAATGCACTCGCTCATCATATTAATATCGTCTTCTTGCAGGCAAGCATCATAACAATGATTACATGCCTCCATGCATTCGTGTAGTGCTTTTAGTGCTGCTTGATGTTGTTCGTGTGCCATTTTAACATCACTCCTTCATATAGTTTACAGTATAGTTGTGCCCAACAAACATCCAGAAATTGTGCAGATTTCAGATTTTTTATTTAAAAAAAATAATTTTATCCCTATTGGTATGTAGTACCAAGAGAGTCAATTTCAATAGCATTATCTATAAAATTGGCCCTAGCATTTGATAAGCGTAAAAGAAAACACCTAGAGCAACAGACATTATAATGGGATTATGGAATAGTTTTTTCCCAGTATCACCAATCTCATAATCCAGTAGATAAAGCAATATACATGTACTCACACTGTAAAAAAGAAGGAGTAATCGAATGGTTACGTCTCCATATTCAGGCATGATCATGGCACCAAGCATTGCCCCCATCATGCCACCCATTGCTCCTGATACCATTCCATCCATTACTGCCACCATATGAATGGGTATCCCAGCTAAGACACCTGCACTGATACCAATCCCCATTCCAATGAATGTCGATAAGAACATATCAGTATGTAAATGCAAAGCAATAATCGCTCCTAATGTAACTCCAATAATCATACCGATAGTCATGGAAATTACCATGCCTGTCATGATGGAGATTTTCTCCTTATAACGTAAAATGGTAATCATAACAATGGCCCATAGCAACACTATAATAAAAATACTGACTAGCATCCCAACAGACATAACATCCCCTCCAACACCTTATTTATTAATGTGTATGAGAGGAATTTGGTTTACTTGTCCTGTAAGAAAAAAAAAGCCAAGACTTTTAGATAAGTCTTGGCTTCTTATGCATTACACAACATCGTACCCTTGGTCTTCAATTGCATCTTTCATCTCTTTTTCACTTACTTTAGCCTCGTCATAGCTAACATCTACTGTGTTTTGTTCTAAGTGTACGTTAGCTGAGTCAATGCCATTCAATTCTTCTAGCGCACCTTTTACAGCTTTCTCACAGTGCCCACATGTCATGCCTTTTACTTCTAATGTTTTTTCCATTATTCAACACTCCTTTCCTTTTATGCTATACCCCCTATATGTATATGTCAAATGCTATTCTTTTAATTTGTTTTTTAGTTTTTTTTGTTTCACCCTATACCTTTACCGGGTATAAAAATAACATCAAAATAAATAGAGAGGTGTAGGTATGTTAACAATTATTTCTTGGATTGCACTAGGAATCGGTGTTATTTCCTCCATTATTATTCTGGTTGATATATGTAGGCATCCGCAAATGATGTCCATTATGAACGTAGTATGGCCAATAAATGGTTGGTTTTTTGGCCCATTTGCCATTTGGACATACTTTCGATGGGGAAGACTAAAAGCAAAAAATCTTCAAATAGAGGATAAACGTGAGAAACCTGCAAAAGTCTTTGTTTCTACTAGTCATTGTTCTTCAGGTTGTACTGTTGGTGATGCAGTAGGTGTTCCCATCGTAGCCCTTACAGGTTTAACAATTGTGGGCTCTACCCTTTTCGCCCATTATGTGGTGGAGTTTGTATTAGCCTATCTATTCGGTATTATCTTTCAATTCTTTGCTATTTATCCTATGGATAAAAACAAAGGAATATATGGTTCATTAAAAGCTGCGATCAAAGCAGATTCCTTTTCTCTTATTGCTTTTGAGATCGGCATGTTTGGCTGGATGGCCATTGTACATTTCATCTTATTTACAGAACCTCCGAAACCACATGAAGCTACGTACTGGTTTATGATGCAAATCGCAATGATTCTTGGATTCATTACAAGTTACCCAGCAAACTGGTGGCTTGTTAAGAAAGGAATAAAAGAAGAGATGTAAAAAAGAGATCCATGTTGTCCATGGATCTCTTTCTATATTCAAACAACTCTATTATTCCACGACTTTAAACGTTCCAACCATTCCAGCTTCTTTATGTCCTTCTACACTACAGAAGAATTCATATTCGCCTACTTCTTTCGGGATAAATTTAATACGAACGGTCTGACCTGATTTTGCATTCATATGAAGAGATTGGTCTCCATGACCATCATCGTGACTGTCACCATGATGCCCATCTTCTTCACTATTGGTTTCTTGCTCTTCAGAATGATCGTCACCACCATTGGCATAAACCTTATCTACACCCATTAAATTGTTAAGGAGAGAAACTTCATCAGGATGACCTGGCATATCCCCCATAAATGTAATTTCTGCATCCAGTTCACTTGAAGTTAGATCGTGAAACATTGTTCCATCATTCTTAAGAACAATTTCGTACTCTTTCCCTTTTTTTAGTGTAATATTACTTGGATCATATTCCATTTCATAAGCAGATACTTCGATGACTTTATCATCTTTTTTATTCGTATCTTCATTGGTTGAGTCGTTTGATGAGTCCTCTTCTTCAGATTGAGAAGATGAATCATCCTTTTCCTTTGCCTGTTCGTCTTGGTCTTTTTCTGTTTCATTAGAGTCCTGTTCATTTTCATTTGTCTCTTCCTGGCTATCTGCATCCTCTTCAGCAGTATCATTATTTGAACTACTATTTCCGCATGCTGCGAAAATCAAAATAAACACAGTCATACCACTCAATAGTAAACCGAGTCTCTTTTTATTCAACATAAATCCTCCTTTAATATATATAGTTAACTTTATCATTTATACACTATTAACACTATACTGAATGAATTAGATTAGAAAATAAAGAAAGACGCAAGCACCTGTTTAGCAACGCACAAACTGCTTTTGTTCGATGTTGATACTTGACACAGCGGGTTTAAATGAACCTCCATCCCCCCATAAACCTCCTCTGCCTCCTTTTGAGATAAAGGAATCATGAAGGTCGGTAGTGATCCGATGTTGACTTATAGTAAGTAGCTACAGGACGTTTGCTAGTAACTGAACACTGGAACTGGACGTGGGCTCTATAACTTTCGCACCTAAAAATAGTTAATCTAAACAGTCTTCCCTAGGCACCTTATCTACAAAGAGAGTTCATTGAGTTAAATAAAAAAAGCACCCTTTGTTTCGTATAGTGAGATAGACAAGAAATCACTAAAAAACAAAAGAGGTGCTTGCTTTATGATAGTGTTAGACGAGGGACCTGCCCCCTCATCTAACTATGCTTTTAAGAGTTTAGCGTTAATAGCTACTACAACTGTGCTTAGGCTCATTAAACCTGCTCCAACTGCAGGGCTTAATATGATTCCAATTGGTGCTAGAACGCCGGCTGCTAATGGGATGGCTGCAATGTTGTAACCTGCTGCCCACCATAGGTTCTGGATCATTTTTTGATAGGTTTTCTTGGATAATTCCATAATCGAAACGACATCTTTTGGATTACTTTTCACAAGGACGATATCAGCTGATTCCATTGCTACATCGGTACCTGTTCCAATAGCAACTCCCAGGTCAGCGGTAGCTAGGGCTGGTGCATCGTTTACGCCATCTCCAGTCATGGCAACTTTCCAGCCTTTTTCTTTGATGCTCTTTACCTGATCAGCTTTTTGATCCGGAAGCACTTCAGCATATACTTCATCTATGCCTAATTGCTTGGCAACCCAATTAGCTACTTTTTGATTATCACCCGTTAACATAATAGAATGGACACCTTTTTCTTTTAGCGATGTGATAGCTTCCTTGGCATCTTCTCGGACAATATCAGCTAGTGCAATCATGCCCATTAATTCTTGCTCCACCAATACAAACACGACCGTTTTTCCTTCCTCAGAAAGTTCGTTAAAAGAAGACTGATCATAGGTATAATCGTGTTCGTCCACGTATCCTGGACTTACAACGTTGACTTCTTTCCCGTCAACTGTACCTCTAAGCCCTTTACCAGTCATGGATTCAAATTCTTCTATATTCTTTAGACTGATGGAATCTTGTTTGGCTTTATCCACAATTCCTTCAGCCAGTGGATGTTCTGAGTTTTGTTCCAAGGAAGCTGCCCATGTCAGAACGTCCTCTTTTGTATAGTTATTTAGTGGAATGATTTCCGTTACACCAAACTCACCTTTCGTTAAGGTACCGGTTTTATCAAATACGACGGCATTTAAACTTCTAGCCCCTTCAAAATTGGCACGATTTCGAATCAGCAATCCTTTCTTAGCCGAAATGGATGTAGATACTGCTACCACGAGAGGTGCCGCTAAGCCTAATGCGTGTGGACATGTAATGACCATAACCGTAACCATCCGTTCCATGGCTACATCAACAGGATGACCTAATGCAAGCCAGACAATGAAGGTGATAATACCACTTGCTAAGGCAAGGTAAAAGAGCCATTTTGCTGCACGATTGGAAATATCCTGCGTTTTGGATTTTGATTCCTGCGCTTCTTTCACTAGTCCAATTACCTGAGATAAATACGTATCATCCCCTGTTTTTTGAACGGTGATGGTGATGGACCCTTCCTGGTTGACTGAGCCACCTATGGCTTCATCTCCTTCGTTCTTTTCGACCGGAACGGATTCCCCCGTTAACATGGATTCATCTATGGTGGTCTTTCCATCAATGATGTCTCCATCAACAGGAATCTTTTCTCCAGGCTTCACCAATACGTTGTCACCCGTTTGTAGATCAGCTACAGGTACATCCTCTACATTTCCTTCTTCATCTACTTTATGTGCTTCATTGGGCATCAACTTCACTAGTTCTTCTAATGCATTTGAAGCACCCATCACAGATTTCATTTCTATCCAATGGCCAAGAAGCATAATATCTACTAGCGTAGCTAGCTCCCAGAAAAAGTTCCGACCTTCCAGGCCAAACACAACGAGAGAACTGTACAAGTATGCTACAGCTATCGCAAGTCCAATCAATGTCATCATACCTGGATTCTTTTGCTTCAACTCATCCTTAGCACCAGTTAAGAAAGGTAATCCTCCATAAAAGAAGACAAATGTAGCTAATGCAAATAGTACATATTGGTCAAAGGGGAATGCCCAATCTAGCCCTAAAAAGTCCTGAATCATTGGAGATAATAATAGGATAGGAATGGTTACAATAAGAGAAATATAAAACCGTTTCTTAAAGTCTTCTACCATTGCTCCATGATCATGACCCTCATGCCCTTCATGATGTTCATGTTCTTCGTGATTTTCTGTATGATGATTGTGGTGTTCATGAGCCATATATTAACTATGCTCCTTTCTTTCATTTAAATATTGTTCTCTTTCTATAGTATAGTCATGCCCAACTAATATCCAAAATTTGTGCAGATGAATATTTTTATCTTCATAATTATGGTTTATTCTTCATATCTCCACCTATTTTGAATGGGGAATAAACATTCTTATAATCCAAAATTGTTACCATTCCTCTATCAGCATGATTGTTATCATGACAATGAAACAACCATTCCCCGGCATTGTTCGCCTTAAAATAAATTTCATAGGTTTGACCAGGCTTTACATTAAGTAAATCTTTTACAACAGGGTTCTCAAGGGGTTCTCCATTCTTAGCAACCACTTGAAAGCGATGGCCATGTAAGTGCATAGGATGATTCAACATGCCGGTATTTTTTAAGGTCACTTTAACAATGTCCCCTTCTGTCACTTGAATTGGAGCTGTATTTGGGAAGATATCGTTGTTAATTTGGAATACCATGCCTTCCCCCATGTTCATTCCCATATTTAACTCCATCGTGTATTGGACATCTGACTTAGGTAAATCAGTAAAAAGTAATTCTTCACTTTTATAGGTTGTACTGTTTATTGCCTTACTTTTATTGATGGAACTGTTTTGGGTAATATCTTTTTTACTAGCCACAGAATCTTCTTTAACTGGAATACTTACTGGACTAGTTGACTCATTGTAACTCAATAACGTCACTGCCTGTGGTGTTTTATTTGTTTTAGTAAACTCCACATCAATTCGTTCACCTGGAGCTATTTCCATCAGCGATGTCGATGGAGGAGAGGAGTTGATAATATCCTCTCCATCCACTGCCACAATCTTCATGCTTTGATCAGGAAAGTTTACATAATGAGTTTGATAACCTGCATTTATAAACCTAAGTCTTCCTTTCTCTCCTTTTTTCATATTGATTTGATCGATCTGATTGCCACTTTTACCATTAATGCTTAACGTATCGTACATAGCCTTCGTATCTGCCTCACCATCACCTGACATTCCACCAGACATCATGCTCCCCATATTCATGATGTTCTGCTTCTGTTGATTAACTGCCCACTCGTCTATGATAAATGTTTGATCATTTTGATATTGCTTTTCTTTTTCTTCAACAATTAGCGCTCCATACAATCCTTTATCCACTTGTTTGGAACTATGCTGGTGGGAATGATACCAAAATGTCCCGGGATTATCTGCTGAAAACTCATAGGTGAACTGCTCTCCCGGTAGTACAGCATCCTGAGTCACGCCAGGAACGCCATCCATTTTATTTGGCAACACGACACCGTGCCAGTGGATTGTCACAGGTACATTTAAATCATTTTTCAAATGTACCCGTACATAATCCCCCTCTGTAACTCGAATCTCTTCCCCTGGAACTGTTCCATTGTAAGTCCAGGCATTTACTATAGTTTCATCATTCAAATTCCATTGCTTAGAGGAAGCTGTAATATTGAACGTTTTTACTTGCTTTCCCTCTTTTGAATCTCCTTCCAAATCCATAATACTTGTTCCCTTTTTTTCCGTTAGTACCTTCGTTGAACTCTTACTACCAATACTTCCACCTACTTGAATAACGAACCAGGCTCCTATAAGGAATATACCTAATGATAGGAGTGAAATAAATATTTTATTCTTCATCGTTTTCACCCTTTTTGATTTTTATACCCTAGTCCGTATTATAAACAATAAATGTGCACGAATTGTGCAGTAGCTTGTTCTTTCAATAGAAGAAGGGAAAAATACGTAGAGCAAAAAAGCAAGTTCTCGTTTAGTGATGTATGGGGGTGAAGTCTATAGGGTAGGGTGGTTCGATATTGCTAGGTGAAGTGAGCCTTCGTAACGAAAAAAACCTTACTCTATTTGAGTAAGGCTTTCGGACATGAGGTATATGTTTGCAAAATAGACTTCTTCTACTTCCCGCCTATGAATGTGATTTTTTATGGCATTAATAGTGACCACGTCCGCCGTTTAGAAACATTTCTTATTCAACTATCTTTTTCTTTAATCGATCGTATTCTTCCTCTGTAATTTCACCTTTAGCTAGGCGTTGCTTTAACGTAGCGAGAGAATCTTGGTGATTTGCAGAGTGTTGTTGGTTACCAGACGAAAATTTCATCAAAAGGGCAACAACTACGATAATGATACCTATAATAAGTAACCAAGATACTCCCATTCCAAAAAAACCACCCATCATACCTTGACCATTCATCATATCCTAACGCCTCCATTCACGAATACGTATTACCTCAAAGAGGTATAAAAAAACTTAGTGCTCCTTGCCACCCTCGACTGGACTACTCTAGGACTGATATTGACACAGAAAGGACCCACCAAATACCGCATCAGGTATAAAACTGACCTAGAATATTTACAAATTAACTTATATTAGTAAAAAAAAGAACCAACTTGGTCCTTTTTTTACTGTTTTATCATTCATTCTGATGACAATCTCGATACATCTCATTAAGCTCTTCATCGCTCATGTTTGGATGCATATCTTTCATCCAAGGAATCATTTCTGCGACATCAAGCCCTAGCACAGAATGAGGCCCCCTAGTATTTTCATCTCCATGAGCCATCACGACATTACTAAGTCCTAAGACTACTAACAAAACAAGTAAGGCAGAGAAAATTTTCTTCTTCATCCTAAATCCCTCCTTTTGTTCTCACTAGTAGTGTATCCAGTAATTATCAAGAAACTGTGCAGACTCTGTGGCAAAATGGTGATAGTTTATTCATCCTTTACCCACTTGTACCCAACACCCCAGACTGTTTTAAAATAGTCATCAATAGGGAAACCAGTCTGTCTTACTTTTTCCCGAATATTCCGTACATGAGAGTCAATGGTTCGACCCTCTGTATCAGAATGAAAGCCCCAAACGATGTCAATGAGTTGCTCCCGACTGAATACACGCTCTGGATGCTTCATCAAATGACCAATCATTGCAAACTCTTTTGGAGTCACTGGAATTGGTTTGTCGTGATAACTTAATTTATGTTTATCTCCATCCCATATTAAACCATGAACATGGACCAACTCTTCCTTTGAAGTCCTTCTCAATAATGCCTGTACACGAGCCAATAATTCATCTTCATCAAATGGCTTGGTTACGTAGTCATCAGCCCCAATTTTCAACCCTTTTACAATATCTGTCTTTTGATCTCTTGCTGTTACCATAATAATGGGAACATCAGATATGAGTTTTATTTCCTTACAAACCTTCCAGCCATCGAATTGAGGCATCATAATATCCAGTAGGACCAGGTCAAAGGAGTGTTCTTCTACCTTGCGTATGGCTTCTTGACCTGTTTTTATTTTGGTACATCGATACCCATGTGGTGAGAGGTAGAGTTCAAGTAAATCCAACATGCGTTGTTCATCATCTACTAACAATATGTTAATCATACGGAACTATATCCTCCTCGTTTAATAGAATCGTCATCTTCGTTCCATTTCCTACTACACTTTCTACTTTCACTTCTCCCCCATGCTTTTCAATGATTTCTTTTACAATGGACAAACCTAATCCAGATCCTCCATATTCTCTTGATCTGGATTTATCCACCCTATACAATCGTTCAAATATAAAAGGAAGCTCTTCTTCTGGAATCCCTTCTCCTTCATCCTGAACTGTAATAGCTACCTTTGCCATGTTCACTTTCCCAACAATATAGATGGTGGACTGTTTAGGAGAATGTTTGATGGCATTATCCATTAGGTTAAGAATTACTTGCTGAAAACGGTCAGGGTCCACATAAATGATAATATTAGTTGGGCACGTAATATCTAGATTCAGTTCATTATCATTTAGAATCGGAAGCATTTTTTCTCTTACCTTTTTTAACATGTCACATAAATTCACATTCTCTTTTTGTATAACAAATTGATTTTGATCCATTTTAGCTAAGTCAAACAGGTTTTTAACTAGGTGTGTTACATGATCAGTTTCTTCACGAATGATGCCCAGGTACTCCTGCCGTTCCGCTTCACTAATCATGTCTCGACTAGCAATATTGGCATATCCCTTAATGTATGTGAGTGGTGTGCGCAGTTCATGAGAGATACTAGCTAGAAATTCTTTGCGATCTTGCTTTAGCCGCTCCAGTTCATCAGATAGAATGACAATTGAATTTGCTAATTGTCCCAGCTCATCTTTTCGTTTTGACTCCAATGAAACTTTTGAGTCTCCATTAATGATTTCTTCTGTCGCTCGTTTCATGCGAACCAGTGGCCTAGTAATCAAATGACTTAATATAAAGATAGCTAGTACTGTTAAGAGTATGGCTATAAGACCAGCCAGCAGGAATTGATTGGATAGTTGATTAATCACGCTCTTAATAACTGTTGTTTGGGAGAACATATACACGTATCCCCGATTATCCCCATTAATTTGAATAGGGCTAACGGAAGCCACAAACGAACTTGACTTCCACTCTTTATTCAGGATCACCCCTCGATGAGAAATATCAGAGAGTGGCTTCGTAATCAGTTGCTTAATCTCATCATTCATTGGCTCGGACTGAGCAATGACATTTTGATCGTCGTCTGTAATCATCACGATTGTATCAGCTTCTGATTCCATCAATGCGACATGATTTAATGTGGATTCATTAAAGCTTTTCTCTAATACATCTCGATGACTATTACCTCGGGCTAACAAATTATCTAGAACTTCTTCTATACGACTGTTGGCTAAGTTTGTGTATAGGAAAAAGAACAGAATTCCCTCGACAATCATAATACATATTAAAATAAGAACCCCTAATTTAAAGGATAGTTTATTCATATTTCGAGACCCTCGTTATGTTTAAAATTTAAAGCCAGTATGTAAGAGTATCCAAAACCCCAATTACAATAAGTATGAATCCAGTAATGATTTGGACAATCTTCCCTATCATACGACTTCTTTTAAGTAATATACCACTCATGTCAAAGTACCAAATCAGGAATAGAATAAATAAAATAGGTAACGACGTCCCCACCGCAAATATTCCTGGCAATACTATTCCGTAGGAGGTAGAAAGAACAATAGGCATCAATGTAACAAAAAACAAAATGAACATAGTAGGGCAAAAGGCTAACGAAAAGCTTACCCCCATAAAAAAGCTACCAATACCAGGTTTGTTTTGGAAGGATTCGAAAACACTTCCGAGTCTTAGTGTTTTCCTAATCTTTATTACACCAATTAAATACAACCCAGCTATTACAAGACTGGGGCCGATAAGCTTTCGTATAATAGGAAGAAAGAGGGTTAACTGACCTCTTATTTCCTGTCCAAACAACCATACTAGAGCTCCTAAAACAGAGAATACAACCATTTTCCCTGCTATGAAAAGGCCAATATGGCGCCATGAAGTCTTTGTTTGCAATGACTGATTGCCATAGAGTGACAAAGCTCCGATGTTTCCGGTTATTTGGCAAGGAGCTACAGCCCCTACTAATCCCAGAAAGAGAGCAGCTAAAAGTGGAATGTGGTTGTACCCATTAGCAAGCTGTAACAAAGGGTCACTAAACCATGAAGCAACCCTGCTAAACGTTCCATACACGTAATTACCTCCTCTCTTACTATAACTAGCGTTGTATTTTTTGAATACTTCTCATTATAAACACCCAATCATCCTGAATCACGATTGGGTGTACGTAGATTGTTTTTTTAATAGAATAACATGCTTTTGTAAGTATGAAGTGTTACTACTCTTGTACTTCTCCTGCTTCTACAATCGTTTCCCACTTATCTCCGCCATTCTTTGTTTGGAATGCATGATTATTAAAAGAAAGAAACACCATTTCCTCAGCGTTTTCAGGATGTTGAGCGAAATAAGCTACTGCATCCTGGTCTAAGTCTGGTAAGGTTAATTGAGTCTTCTTATTGTCCTGATAATTAAATTTTACAAGCTTAGCCTCACTATCGAAGAATCCATAGTATAGAAAATCATTAGTAAAGTGAACCATCGTCCCATTCGTTTCTTTTGTTATTCTAGTAAACGTAGAACCTCCATCTTCAGAAAGGTAGATACCGACTTTGGATGCAGCAGCTATACGCTCACTGTTTGTAGGATGAACAGCAAGAGACATGACTTCTCCTTGAAGGCCTGAAGCCTCTACCTTTTCCCATTTCTCTCCATTGTCTGTACTCTTATGTATGCCCATAGAAAGCTTGTTGGTTTCATGACCATTTACTACATACATCGTGTGGTTGTTATAGCCTACACCCATGACGTGAAAATCGAAATCTCCTTCGAATGCCACTTCTTCGAGTGTTTTCCCTTTATCTGAACTCTTCTGTACACCTAGAGGATTGGGAAGGTTAGAATCTTTCCCTGGGTGTCCACTTGTATAGAACCCTTCATCTACTGATGTGAATCCCATGTAGTCATTGTTTTGCTGAGAAGTAGAATACCACTCTCCATCCTGGTAAAATTTCAATCCATCATGTGAAGCAAAAGCAAGATCAGCATCACTTCCCATATATCCTAAGCCATGAACATGATCAAGCTTCCCATCAAATTCCTTCAGGTACTCATCATTACCAGCTTGCTCTTGATTGCATGCTGATAATAGTAGAGTACCAGTCATTATTGCTATTATTATTCCTTTGTTAGACACATCTATCTTCCTCTCTATTGATTCCTGAGCTTATTTTATATGAAAAATATCAAGAAATTGTGCAGGTGGGATGCAGGGACAGGTCCCTCGTCCCAAAACAGGGGTGCCAGACCCCCACCATTCTATAGCTTTATCGCATTACAGCCATGAGGGTCTGATGCTTTCAAAAGTGGGACGAGGAACCTGTCCCTTCGTCTCATTGGCTATGACACCTTAGAAGCCGGTAAAGCCACCAAAAAATTGATTGGATAAGAATGATGTTAGTTTAGTCATCCATCCAAAGAATAGAAAAATCCCCATTACAATCATGGAGTATCCGCCAATTTTAATAATTAAGCGATTATATCTTTTCACCCATTTCATACGTCCGATAAAAAAAGACATCACAAAAAATGGAATTGCAAATCCAAATACATAGGCAATCATATACATCATAGCTTGATTTGGATTCGACACACCCATAGCTAAAACAGCAGCTAAAATGGGACCAGTACACGGAGTCCAACCTGCTGCATACCCCATTCCTACGAAACTAGAACCTACAAATCCAGCTGGTTTGTGTTTAAATGTTAACGTCGTATCTCTCATCATGAATTTAGGCTTAAATACTCCAATTACGACAAATCCTAAGAATACGATGAAAATACTACCTAATTGTCGAATGAATTCATCATTCATAAGGAAAAATTCTCCTAAGAAAGAAGTTGAAAAACCAAGTGCAATAAAAATGGTGGAGAAACCGAGTAAAAAGAACAGTGTGTGGAGTAAGGACCGTTTTTGTAATAATCCATTACCTTGCTTTAAGTCATCAACGGATACACCAGTAATGTATGACAAGAATGCAGGGTACAAAGGTAAACAGCACGGTGAAAGAAACGATAAAAGGCCAGCTCCAAACGCTAAAAAAATCGAGATGTCAGTCAAGAGCCTCCCCCTTTTGATAATCCTCTGGCTGTATTTGTTTCATGTATTTTCTTATATCACTTTCGGTTAATCCTGCCGTAATTCGATCTTCTACAACCCCATTCTTATTTATCAGAAATGTAACAGGAATAGGACCAACCCCGTACGCATCCATCACTGATTCATTCTTATCCATAGGTATAGGAAAAGTCAATTCATACTTGTCTACAAAGCGCTTCACAGGAATTTTCGGTTCTCCGAGGTCAACTGCTAATACGGTAACTCCTTTATCCTTAAATTTCTGATATTGTGATTCCATATAAGGCATCTCTTCTTTACAAGGTGGACAATAGGTAGCCCAGAAATTCAAGAAAACACCTTGCCCCCTATAATCACTTAATTGAATCGTATTGCCATCTAACGTTTGCAGTTGAAAATCAGGTGCCTTGTCACCTGCTGTAATCATATCTGAATCTTTGGAATAACTTTGATAGATGGCATATATAAGACCTGCTACAAAAAGCATCAAAATACTTGTCCTTAAAAGAAGCCTTCCTTTTGTTTTCTTCATACATTGCTCCCCCCTACTTGCTTCTATTTCTAGTAATTAGCTAATACATTTACCTTTTATATCAAATAAGTATCAAAAAATTATGCAGATAGGACAGGGAGACATGGGACAGGTTCCTCGTCCCAAAATAATGGCACCCTCCCTCGAACTCTGCAGGTTTAGATTATTAGGGCCATGGGCGGCGGCAACACTTGCAAAAGTAAGACAGAGGGACAGGTCTCTCCGTCTCACAAAAGCAGGAAAATTTTTGTTATACAGGTGGAAATATTGGGTGGAAGGAGAGGAATCATTTCATTTATTTTACTGATTGATATTATTGGAATCAGTTTCTTGCTTTATTTCAAGAAACCCATCTTATCTAGATGTTTCTGAGAATCATGTATTGTTTCGTAACTTCAAGATGCTAAATGGTTTCAAGATTATCGTTTAGATGGAGCGTTTTTGTTTGGACTAAATGCTCTTTTATTTCTATCTACAATCCTCATTTTGTACAGTTTAACACTGCTAACCATACATTATGTTCATTTATCGATTATGCTTTTAGCAGTTGTAGCAAGCATTTATTTATGGATGGTTTTTTATAAATCTTGGAAGGGGCCTAAACGGTGACGTGCGAAGATGAGTCTCATCGGTAGTAGTTTCTACATATGTGCAACGCTTTTGTTTATCTACTGGTTAGTAACGTTGAACGACACCTCGTTACCCTGGGGGGAAGATACATTTATGACTGCTATTGGGTTGCTCCTTGCAATTATGGTTACTTCAGTTGCATGTTTTATATGCTTTTTCATTACTGGTTTAGCAAAAACTCAACCCCTATAAAAGTGCCAGACCCCCACCGCTTCACAGTATCACTACAACACCAATTGGGGGGGGCTAGCACTTTTTCAGTTGCAAAAGTGAGATGAGGAACCTGTCTCCCTCATCACACTGGGGTATGAATAGTACCGTTTACTTTAATCATTCTGTCTTTTGTAAAGAAAGATAAACGTTCGCAAGCTTGGTCTGGGTAAACTAAACTTGTTAATGCGTATTCCCCTTCTTGTAGAAATAGTTCAATAGAAGAAGAATCAATCAATATACTTAGTTGAACCTGTTCACTATCCTCTAGTTCCAAGCCTTGTTCAACCGGAAAATGCTTGGAGAATTCTGTTTTACCGGAGTTCGTACGATCTACCTTCACCGAATTATTGTTTCTATTAAATAGAATGGTTGTGAATTGTTCGGGGGTATGATGAATATTTAAACCATATTCTTTAGTCTCACCACCATCTATAGTTACATTCACATCTATATAGGATTCATGTATATCATAAGAGCAAGTTTGGTCAATTTGTTCATCAATGTCTTGCTTTTTTGTAAAATAGGCATCCAGCTCCTGGACTGGCTCTTGAATCAGTTGATATACCCCCTCTTTTTTCTGAAGAGAAAGCGTTCTTGGAACCGTCATCTGACTTCTCCAACCATCAGTCGGTACTTCATTTGCGTATAACCAATTGCTCATCCACCCTACATAGATACGTCGACCATCTTCGTTTGGAATATCCGAGAAGCTTACGCCCGCGTAGTTATCTTTTCCAAAGTCCAACCAATTGACAGAGGCAGGTTCAGGAACAAATGTGGATCCATCAAAATGACCAACAAAGTATTGGGTCTTGGAACCGATTCCAATCTCCGGTGTATCTCCTGTACTGACAAGCATCACCCACTTGTTCTCATCACTATTTTGAACAGATAATGGAAATAAATCAGGACATTCCCAAACCCCATCATGGCAGCCGATTCCCTCACCAAATTCACTTTCATACTGCCATTCTAGTAGATTAGATGAAGAATATATCGTAATTGTTTGGCCTGTTGCCAAAACCATTATCCACTTAGATGTTTCCTTATGCCAGAACACTTTTGGATCTCTAAAATCCACTTTTGTTGTTGAAGTAAGGACAGGGTTTCCATCATATTTTTTCCAAGTCCGACCATAATCATGACTGTAAGCAAGACTTTGGGTTTCGACAGGATTTTCTCCTTCTTCTCCGTCTAAATGATGAGTGAAGATTGCTACAAGCCCTGGTTTATCCGGGAAAAATCCTGTCGTATTCTCCCTATCTACGACCGCACTACCTGAGAATATCATCCCATGTTCATCTGGATGTAGAGCGATATCGAGTTCTTCCCAATGGATTAAATCTTTACTGACTGCATGACCCCAATGCATTGGGCCCCACACGCTACTGTAAGGATGATACTGGAAAAATAGGTGATACTCTTCTTCGAAATAAACGAGTCCATTTGGGTCATTCATCCAATTTTCATTCGGTGCAAAGTGTAAGTATGGCCTATATGCTTGTGCATGATTAGTTGTCATATTCATGTATTCCTCCATTTATTCGTGTACTTTTACTTGATTCCTGTTCCAGATCCGCCAAGTCCTTGTAAGATATACCGTTGAGCGATGATATATACGATGACTAATGGAATCGTAGAAATAGTCAAAATGGCCATAACCTGATTTGTATAAACAGGCGGCGTAGAATTAATATTTGTAATCGCTACCTGAAGGGGGTACTTACTCGAATCGGTTAATACCATTAATGGCCATAAGTAATCATTCCAACTTGCAATAAACGATAGTGTTCCTACTGTGGCAATTGCAGGCTTAGACATTGGTAATACGATTCTCCAAAATATAGTCCAGTAGTTGGCTCCATCCAACTTTACCGACTCGATGATTTCATCTGGCACGGCCATAAAGAAATTCCTGAATAGGTAGATAAAAAACATGTTGGCAATCATCGGTAAAATTACCGCAAGTCGTGTATTTAATATCCCTAAGTCATGGGCAACTGTAAATTGGGTGATGATCAACGTTTCAACGGGAACAATCAATAGTGCGATTAACACTCCAAACAGTACTTTTTTGCCTTTAAAATCAAACTTAGCAAACGCATACCCTGCCATTGCATTGATTAAGATGGAACCTGCAGTAACAGCTATGGAATAAGTTATACTGTTGAACACATACTTCAGAACATTAAATCGATCGAATAATTCTTGATAGGTCGTGAACCAATCTGACGGATTCAAAGATGGAATCATAGACTGAATACCACCCATATCCGAATAGACTTCCGACTCTGGTTTCATAGAAGAGGCGATCATCCATATTAGAGGAAAGATAAAGATACATGCCAATAAGATTAATAACACGTATTCAATTATCTTTTTCAATCGTTTATCCATATTACTCATCCTCCTTCGAAACTTTACTTTGGATAAGCGTAACAAGACCAATCAATAGTCCAAATACAACGGTCATCGCACTGGCATAACCAATCAGTCGATCTGAAAAACCAGATTGATAGATATAATAGACTGGTGTCATCGTCGAGTTCATTGGCCCACCTTGCGTCATAACCATTGGTTGTATGATTAATTTAAAGGAGGCAATCAAGGTCGTAATCATAATTAAAATGGTAGTAGGCTTTAACAATGGCAATGTGATATGAATAAAGTTTTGCCACTTATTTGCTCCATCAATTTTACTGGCTTCATAGACATCAGAAGGAATATTCTGAAGTCCCGCCAGGAAGATAAGCATTTGATAGCCTGCTCCCTGCCATGCTGATACGAATACGATCGTATAAATGGCTTGGTCCGGACTCGTTAGGAATGGTTGAGGGTCAAATCCTATTTGCATTAAGACTTCATTGATTAATCCCTCGGACGGATTTAATAAATATAGCCAAAGCACAGAAATAACAACAAGAGATAATACAACAGGCGCGAAATAAGCCACCTTAAAAAACATATTCCCTCTACGCTGTTTATTAATTAATAAGGCTAGTCCTAGTGCTGCCCCTACCTGTACAGGAATAACACATAAAACAAAGATAGCGATGTTCTGTAAACTTCTCAAAAAGGTAGGGTCTGAGAAGATTTCAATAAAATTCTCAAAACCCACAAAAGTACGATCCTGAGGTGTCAATAAGTAGTAGTCAGTAAAGGAATAATAAATAGCCATAATCGCTGGTATAAGCAAAAATAGTCCAAGTAATACTAATGCTGGTAACAGAAATGAATAGGCTACTATATTATGTTTAGCGTTTATACTTTTCAATTTTTCTACCCCCTTTTGAAAAAGAATCCGACTTGGGGTTTCACCAAGCCGGATTACTAGTTTGTTACTCTAAAGCCTTATCGATTTCCTTAGCCTTTTGATCTAGTAATTTTTGTATATCGTCGTTTTTATCAGGATAAGTCAAATCTAAAATGGTTTGCTGGAACACTCTACTCACCTGTGGATATTCAGGTAACACCGGTCTAGCGTGACCAGATTTAGCATTTTGTTCAATTAATACTTGCATCTGAGGAGATACTTCTTGTTTCACTTCATCGATAATGGACTTAGAAGCTGGTAAGACACTATTCTCTAAAGAAATTTTCTTAAGATTTTCTGGTTTTGTCATGAAATCAATAAAGGCTCCAGCTGCTTCTTTTTTCTCGGTAGAGGCAGCCATAGCATATTGCCATGCTCCAGAAGGAGAAACAAGTTCATTCGTATCAGGAGATGTTGGATAAGGCATGACACCATATTCTACATCAGGATAGCTGTTCGCCATTTCCGCAATTGTCCAAGAACCAGTTAGTTTTAACGGATACTTCCCTGTCTGGAATCCTTTTTCAACAGGTGTTTTCGTTGTATAGCCTTCTGCAACTAAGTCTTGTACAAAGTTCATAGCCTGCACACTCTTATCGCTATTAAATGTTCCTGTTGCCTTTGTTTTCTCGTCGTTTACAATGTTTCCACCTTGTGACCATAGGAAAGGGGTAAATGCATACATTAACCATTCACTTTTAGTATCTAATCCCATTTCCACAGCTGGTACATCATATTCTTCCGTTAACGTAGCAGCCAATTCTTTAAATTCTTTCCACGTCCAAGGATCCTCAACTGTTGGTAGTGTGGATAGATCTACTCCTGCATCCTTTAGCATTTGTTTGTTATAGAAAATACCAACGGACGATTCTGAATAACCTACTGCATATAACTTGTCATTATAAGTACCTTGCTCAATAATGCTTGGTAATAAATCATCTTTATTGCTGATATAATCGCCAACCGGAGCAATGATTCCTGACTTCGCATAAGCAGCGGTATTAGGACCATCCAATGTTAAAACATCTGGTAACGAGTCGGTCGTCAGTGCAGCGTTAATTTTATCTTCATATCCTCCACCGCTTCCGCTTCTAGGTATAAACTCCATTTTTGCTGTGTAACCATTCTCATTTTCTTCATTAAACTGATCCACTATGTCTTGCATAGCTTTTGCTTCTGCTGTTTCTTTAGATGTATGGAACCAAACAGATACTTCATTTTTACTTTCACTAGATGCGTTTTCACTTTCCCCATTACAAGCGGTCATAACCATAGCTATTACTGCACAAATTAACAAAACCGAGAATTTTTTCATTTACTTTTCCTCCCCTGATTAATAGATTAAATACCTTATCCAAAAACTAGAAATGAATTCTACCAAAAGTAGAATTACATTCGCTAACTTGTAAGCGCCTAAACAAATAATATGTCATCCGGTTTCATATGTCAACCGGATGACATATTATTTATGAAAATTTTCTCACAATTATACAGGTGTTTTTGTGAGAATAAAGTTTCGACTAAACCCTACCATGAGACATCGATGTACCTTTAAGGCCAAGTATAAAGTGGAGATGATCCACTTACACTCTGGTTGTCTCACTCTCAATTAATCTCACAGGTAAAATCGTCTCAAGTGGAAGGCTCTCGTCATCACCATCAATTTGTTTCATTAATAGTTCTAATGCTTTCTGTGCAATATTTTCAATAGGCTGTTCCACTGTACTTAATTCCGGAAATATACTTCTTATGGTTTGGGTGCCATCATATCCTATAACTTTCACATTGTCTGGAACAGAGAGGTTTCTTCTTTTCGCCTCTTGAATCACATTTGAAGCTATCAGATCATCACTAGCGAATATAGCTTCTACTTGAGGATTTTCATCAAAAAGTTGTCCAATGACAGGTGAATCCGTCTCCTCTACTTCATATGTAAGTGGCTTAAGATCATGGGCACGCATAACATCTTCATATGCTTTTCTTCTTAAGTTAGCTGGTGTGTCCAAATCACTTGGACCATTTATATGAATCACTTTTTGACATCCTTGGCGAATAAGCAGTTCTGTAGCCAATTGCCCACCATGATAATTATCACTAGATACTACAGGAATCTTACTTGATAGATTTCGATCAATCCCTACTACAGGAAGATTAGTTGACTCATATTCTTCAATCTCTTTATTATGAGCACCTGCAATTATTCCATCCACCTGATTTCTTTGAAGCATCTCTAGGTATTCTTTCTCCTTATCTTCACGGCCTTCACTATTGCATAGCAACACTTTATAACCTAAAGAAGAAGCGATATTTTCCAAATGAAAAATAAGCTGCCCATAAAAAGGATTACTGGTTGTAGGGAAAATAAGCCCTATTAAAAACGTTTTATTAATATATAATGAACGAGCCACTTCGTTTGGGTAATACTTCAATTCTTTCATGGCATCATGAACTTTCTTTCTCGTTTCTTCACTTATGTACCCTCGATCATTCAACACTCTCGAAACAGTCGTGGGCGATACACCTGCAACATTCGCAACATCGGCAATTTTCGGCTTCACACTAACACTCCTCCAATCTATATAATTATAGTTTATCATAATAGTAAGACGAGGAGACAGGTTCCTCGTCTTACATAAATATAGATACCCCTGTTTTGGGTGAGGAACCTGTCCCTCCGTCCCATTCCATATATGATGTGCCCAGTCCCCTACTGCTTAAGCGGGATTGGCACCTTAAAAAAAGCGTTTATTCAGTTTGCACAATCGTACTCTCATAAGGGGCTAGTGACAGGTGATTCACTTCTTTCTCTTGATGTGAATGATTTAAATAAAACGTGTACCGCTCACCATCTACTTGTCTAGTATAGATTTCCACACCTTCAGGAGACTCGTGGTATTCAATCTGATGTTTAGTAACAATCGATTTGACTATTTTTCTCAATCCGTCTACATCAACTCCAGCTCCAATGTAGTACGCTTCACCTTCCCCATATGTGTTCTTTGTAACAGCAGCATAGTCTTGATAAAATGAATCATTGTAGTGATACAAGACTTCTGCACCTTCTGGGATAATCAAATCACGCCATATAGTTGCTGTTGTTTCCTTTTCAGCTTCTTCGTTCTCACCTTTTAGTGGGATTTGATGCTCTGCTGATAGAGATTCAATTTCCTCCACCCGAATACCCGTAAGGTCTGCGACAGGTCCTGGTAAGGATTGCCCAAAATAAATCGTATTATCCTTATCCTTCAAACCAGTTCGAAATGAGAACATAACCGTTCCACCAGAATCAGCAAACGCCTTCAAACGATTTGCTAATTCAGTACTTAATATTTGCATAACGGGGACAAGCACTACTTTATAGGAAGAAAAATCTCGTTCAGCTGGAATAACATCAATGGATGTATTCAACTCATAAAATGGCTGGTATAGACGTAATATTTCATTGTTAAAATCAAAATCCTTGCTTTGAATTTGAGAGCGCCAAGCCCAAATGTTCTCATAATCATATAAAACCGCTACATCTGCTGTGATAGGTGATTCCAGTAGGGTTTCATAGTCCTTCATTTCAGTAAATACTTCCTGTGCTTCATGATATTTGCGTCCATAGCGATTATCGTGGTCAACTACACCAAAACAGAATTGCTCAGCACCTCTAGTCATTGCCCGCCAGCGAAAGTACAACATGTTCGAGCAACCATGGGCAAACGCCTGATACGACCAAAGTTTCGCTTGGTTTGGTCGTGGTAGGTACCCAATCACATCATGCCCTTGCGCACTAATTAGCTCTTCGACAATCCAAAAGTTTTGCCCCTGTAAACCACGATTAAAATCATGTCCTAAGGCAACGGCTGCAGGGGGGAGAGGTTCTTCAAGGCCACCCCAAACTGGGTAATTATCATAAGATACAAAATCCATCGGTCTGAGATTTTCTTCATGATCGAACCATTTATCAAAAAAACCACCGGAAACATTTGTGGTAACTTGTTGATGCTCACCTTTTTCCTCTTGAATGATTTTCGTCATTTCATGGGTGTACTGGTTAACAGAAAAGGAACGAAAACGTGCCCAATCTAACTTTAGACTTGGATTATGGGTCGTAACGGTTGGTCGAGGAGCTGGGATTTCACTGAAATCATTATAGGTTTGCCCCCAAAAAATAGTCCCCCACCGTTCATTTAATTCAGTAATGTCCTCATATTTTTCTCGTAAGTATGTTTGGAACGCTTGTTCACATTGATTACAATAGCATTGATCACTACCTTCATGACCAAATTCATTATCCACTTGCCACACTACAATTGCTTCTTCTTCTGCATAATGCCGCACTAGTTCCCTTGTAATTTGTGCACTATATTTTCGATAAATATCAGAATTAAAGCAATATTGACGACGACCACCGAACGCTCGAACTGTTCCATATTCATCTTCCGATAGAATTGATGGGTATTGATTTGCTAACCAAGCCGGGAATGTAGCTGTGGGTGTTCCAAACATAACCTTAAGGTTATGTTCTTTTGCTCGTTCCAAAACACTATCAAAAAAAGTAAAATCAAACTGACCTTCTTTTGGCTCCATCAAGTGCCAGGCGAATTCCCCAATCCGTATCATATTTGCACCTAACGCTTTTATCCCCGATAAATCCTCTTCCATTTGATGTGCTGACCAATGTTCTGGATAATAGTCCACTCCAAAATAGCTCATTTATAAACCTCCGATTTCCATGGTAAATGTCCATTCATACGAACCATTCGTTGGTATACGAGATACTTTATTTATTTTATCGGCTACATAAACATCGTCATATACACCTGTGCAGGGTTCTAAGGCAAAATTATAATCGCCTCTGTAACCTCCGTGGGTTTTCCAAACGCCCAAATATGGTACTTTTTCTGGAGGGAAGGTGTACGTAAGTTTTCGACCTATGTCGGATTGTTCAACACCACACCAACCTTCTTTTAAAGGCTTCGTAAAGTAAAACTTTTCTATATTGCCAGCTTCTTTACGTTCCATCACTGCTAGATTATGAGGTACATTTGTCTTCTTAGAGGTAGTCATAGGGAAAGTATGAATGTGTCCCCATCCCCCTAAATGTTCGGAATCCACTTCCACTGACATTACTTCATTTAAATCTGAAGGCACCACTATGGTCGATTGCTCTGTGATGTTTAGGAGAGCATGAGGCGTCCAAATAAAAGGAAAATCAACGTTTCCGGTATTAATAGCCTCATAATAAAAAGATAGCCTTCCCCCATTTAAAGAAACTTGTTTTTTTAACCTATAAGGAAACCTCGGACTTTCTACTTGCATGTATATGATTCCTTCATGTTCTTCTACTTCCCATGGCAATGCCCACACTTCGCCGTGATCCGGTATCTCTTCCCAATCATTAGGATGGGGGCCTTGGTCAATGCCTGGGAACATTTCATCAAAACCACTCGAGTCATAATCTGGGAATGGTGCCCCATATTCGGGTATGGCAAGCGTGTTCTCATTACTTTGATATAACCATTCATAGTCTGCTTTTTTATCATATAAGCTTGCTAGTTTCCCTCCATAATCAGGTAAAAAGGTGCAACTTAACATGTTATTTTCAACTACGATAGCTCGTAACCCCTTATACGTTGTTCTTCTCGTCCTCTCTTTAATCATGGTTAGCCACCTCTATACACGCCTGTTGGATGAATGCCAAGAACGCCTCTTGCCCCTCAAGGGTTTGTTTAAAAACACCCGCATGTTCTAATACTTCAGAGAACCGTTTTCCGATTTCATCTTGAAGCACTTCTTGGATATTAGTAGTTGAACAATCCTTTTTTGCTAAAATCTCTCTTGCCCAGGGAACATGTTTTGCAGTATTTTCGTTTGCCATTGCTCCATCTAGATTATCACTCTCCATATAGTGGGCAAGTTCTTTCATTTCTTCTATTAACCTACCGGGTAGAACAGCAAGACCCATCACTTCAATCAACCCTATATTCTCCTTCTTTATATGATGAACAGAGTCATGAGGATGGAATATGCCCATAGGATGCTCCTCACTCGTACGATTATTTCGAAGCACTAGATCAAGTTCATATTTTCCATCTCGACATCTTACTATAGGAGTAATTGTATTATGGCACTCTCCATTGGTTTCTGCATAAATACCTACATCTCGATCACTATAGTTTCGCCAACTATTTAATAACTCTCCCCCGAGCTCACTAATGCGCTTTCTGTCTGAACCTTTAAGCCTTAAAACAGACATTGGCCAATGTACGATTCCTGACTCAATATCCTCATACCCAGGGATTGTAATTTCATTACGGATGGGCGCTTTGGCCATCGGAAATTCATGATGACCTCCTTGGAAATGGTCATGACTTAGAATTGACCCTCCTACAATGGGTAAATCTGCATTGGAACCAATAAAATAGTGCGGGAATTTTGAAGAGAAATGAAGGAGACGATCAAACCCCTCTTTTGATACTTCCATGGGGCGGTGCTGCTCTGAAAGTAAAATAGCATGTTCATTATAATAAACATAAGGAGAGTACTGGAGGTACCATTGCTCTTCTTCTAATTCAACTGGAATTAATCGATGATTGTCTCGAGCCGGATGATCCAGTCTTCCAGCATACCCCTCATTTTCCTTACATAATAAACAACGTGGGTATTTTATTTCTTCTTTTTTCGCTCGAGCAGCTGCTATTGCTTTTGGATCTTTCTCAGGTTTAGATAAATTGATAGTAATCTCTAAATCACCATACTCCGTGCTACTATACCAATGCATATTTTTCGCAATTCTATCAGTTTTAATATAATAAGAAGCTTTTGATAAATGATAGAAATAATCCGTAGCTGTGACAGGACCTTTCGTGTTATAAAAATGGTTGAATTGGTGAATGACCTGAGACGGAAATGGAATTAATTTATTCATGATTTTGGCATCAAACAAATCACGCTCCGTAATCGTGTCATCCTCAATTAATCCTTTGTCACTCGCGTAATCTAGTAAACGAGACAACACACTTACAAGGTCCATAATCGGTTTACAAGAAGGGGGCATTTCTGTCGGTTGATAATTTTCTAAGCGAAATAAAGACAGCAATTGATTTCGAACGTAATCTACATCCCACTTCTCTATCAGTTGTTGATTAACTCCATATTGAATTAGTAAATCAATATCATGATAAATGTTGTTCATTTCAATCGCCCCTTGTTAAGATGAATAGCCATCAGGATGTTTTCGACACCAATTCCATGCTGTTTCTATCATTGTCTCTAAATCCGAATAATTAGGCTTCCAACCCAGCTTATTTTTTGCTTTTTCAGAAGAAGCTACTAATTTGGCTGGATCACCAGGCCTCCTCGGTGCAACCTCTGCTGGGATGGGATGACCCGTCACCTGTCTTACTGTTTCAATTACTTCTTTAACAGAGAAACCATGCCCATTCCCTAGATTATAGATATCACTTTCTGCACCTTTCTGTAGAGCTCGAACTGCTAAAAGGTGGACATCTACCAAATCGTTCACATGGACATAATCTCTTATACACGTTCCATCAGGAGTATCATAATCATCACCAAACACCATAATTTTTTCTCGTTTCCCCAGTGCAACTTGTAGAATGATAGGAATTAAATGGGTTTCAGGCCGATGATCTTCACCTAATCTACCATTTGGATCAGCACCAGCTACATTGAAATATCTAAACACAATGGAACGAATGCCATGCGCTTGTTCCGCCCATTTGAGCATCTTTTCAATCGCTAGTTTCGTCTCTCCATAAGGATTGGTTGGTATGGTAGGGTCTGATTCTAAAATTGGGATTTGATCCGGTTCCCCATAGGTTGCTGCAGTAGAAGAGAAGACGATATGCTTTACATCATTCTTTGCCATTGTTTTCAATAGGGTGATAGCGCCTCCAACATTGTTATCATAGTATTCTAGTGGTTTTTCGACACTTTCCCCAACTAAGGAATTAGCAGCAAAATGAATAACGGAATCTATCTTGTTATACTGAAAAACATTATCTAGAAATTGTTCATCCCGCATATCCCCATCATAAAATGTAGCTTGTTCTAAGACTGCACTTCGATGACCTGTCTGGATGTTATCAATAACAACAACCTCTTCTCCTTGATTAAGTAATGATGCAACAGCATGACTTCCGATATATCCTGCACCACCACAGACTAAAACCGTCATATTGTCACTCCCTCTTCTAGCTTTTTAGCACCATCGCTAATATTCACGATATAGAAATCAGCTTCCAAGCCTGTAACTTGCTTATATTTCAACCCAACCTGTTCCTTAAACCTCTCTACGTCCATTTTTTTAACTATACTGATTGTGCAACCACCAAAGCCTGCACCAGTCATTCTAGACCCTATCGCCCCTTCTTCCCATGATGCTTCGACTAGTGTATCTAATTCAAGACCAGTTACTTCATAATCATCACGTAATGATATATGTGATTCATTCATTAACTTACCAAATGCTTGGATATCTCCAACTTTTAATTTTTCAACTGCTAAGATGGTACGACGATTTTCATAGACTGCGTGACGAGCTCGTTTACAATCTTCTTCATTTTCTATAGCATGGCTCAATTGCTCAAATTCAACCTCTGTTAAATCTCCTAAAGACTGAATTGGGCTATGCATTTGCAGTTGAGCAAGCGCTCGTTCACATTGTTCTCGACGGGTGTTATAAGCAGAATCCGTAAGTCCACGTCGCTTATTGGTATTAGCAATCACAAGAACTTCTTCATTTAATTGTAAAGGTGTGTAGTGATAATCCAACGTTTGACAATCTAGCAATATAGCATGATTTCTACGCCCCATTCCAATTGCAAATTGGTCCATAATACCACAGTTCACACCAACAAATTCATTCTCAGCTCTTTGTGAGATTTGAACCAATTCGACCATATCAATGGGAAGGTCATTTACATCTCGTAACATCACAGCTGTTACTAACTCAATGGAGGCGGAAGAGGATAGGCCAGCTCCATTAGGAATATTACCGAAGTACACGACCTCTAACCCATAGTCCAATTGGTATCCTTGCTCTTGCAAACTATAAGCTACTCCCTTCGGATAGTTAGCCCAATTGTGATCGTTCTCATAAACTAATGAGTCAAGATTTACTTCGACTATTCCTTTTCCTTCAAAATTCATAGAATATAAACACAATTTTTTATCCATACGTTTCCGAGCTACCGCATATGTCCCTGTATCTAAAGCGACTGGGAACACATGCCCTCCGTTATAATCCGTATGTTCTCCTATTAAATTTACACGACCTGGTGCAAAATAGCTCTCTATGTTCTGATCATCACCAAATATATCCACAAATGTTTCTGTTATCGTTTGCATATCATCACCTCAATCTTCCCCCTTCACCCTAGTTATCACCCATAGCTGTGAAGTAAAATCCCCAAAGTCGTATGGTCTTCCATCTGGAACCCCAGTAAACGGTGTTTCCATTGGGATACCAAGCGTCATTAACTCATCTCCATAGAATAGTGTAGAAAAACCTGTTACTTTATACATTTCTCCAGGATCTAACCCCTTTAACACCAAGCTTTGAAACCCTGGGTTAGGTTTAGCTAACATTCGATAAAACCCTACAATCGCCTCTGATTGATCATTCGAAACGGACATCCAAGCTGTTTCATTCTGATGGTTCTCAAAAGGACTAATCAATCGAAAGAACGTCCCCTTTTGAATAGTGGAACGATGTGTTTTGTAGAACTCTATCTGCTCCTTCATTTGTTGCCTTGATGCTTCATCCAGTTCTGTTATATCCAACTCATACCCAAGCATTCCGAAGAAAGCGACGTTTCCTCTTGTTCTTAGTGATGTGGTTCTTCCCACTTGATGATTTGGAGTAGCGGAGACGTGTGCTCCCATTGAACTCAATGGATAAACGAGTGAAGTTCCATATTGTATGGACAGTCTTTCCATAGCATCAGTATTATCACTAGTCCACCCCTGAGGAGCATAATAGAGCATACCTGGATCAAACCTTGCCCCACCACTTGCACAAGATTCAAATAATACTTCGGGAAAAGCAGAAGTAAGTCTTTCATACAACTCGTAAACCCCTAACATGTAACGATGAGATACTTCTTGCTGTTGATCGGGTGGCAGTGCTTGTGATCCTACCTCTGTCATATTACGATTCATATCCCATTTAATATAATCGATTGGCACCTCCGCTAATATACTAGACACTTGTTGATAAATAAAATCTACAACCTCTTGTCTTGAAAAATCCAATACATATTGGTTACGCCCATGAGAGGAGTATCGATTGGGTACATGTAAAATCCAATCTGGGTGCTCCTCATATAACTCACTCTTTTTAGAAACCATCTCTGGCTCAAACCACAAGCCAAACTTCAGTCCCTCTTGTCGAACTTGTTGAGCAAGATGTTTTAACCCATTAGGTAATTTTCGTAAGTCAACATACCAATCTCCTAATGAGGTTGTATCATCATTGCGTTTACCAAACCATCCATCATCCAGGACGAACAACTCTACACCAAGTTCCTTTGCTTCTCGAGCAATATTTAGCAGTTTATCTTCTGAAAAATCGAAGTAAGTTGCTTCCCAGTTATTGATTAATACTGGTCGCTCACGATCGCGCCATTTTCCACTTGCCAATCGATTACGAAATAGGGAATGATACGTTTGACTTAACCCATTTAATCCCTGATCACTATAAGCCATTACAACCTCTGGTGTTTGAAAGGATGTTCCAGGAGCCAGCTTCCATCGAAACTCAAATGGATGTATTCCCATCGATACTCTTGCAACATCGTAATGATCAACTTCTACTTGAGCAAGAAAATTACCACTATACACAAGACTGAAACCCATTGCTTCCCCTTGGTGTTCTGTCGTATGAGGGCGTTTTAATCCTATAAAAGGATTTTGTTGACTACTACTTGCTCCTCGTAGACTAGATACAGCTTGTATTCCTGGTTGTAGCTTCCTTGTTTTCATATGTCGTTCTCTTATCCAACTTCCGGACAGCTGAACAAGTTCATAATCATCATCGACTAAATCCAACGATGCGCTTAAGACGCGATTAAGGTAGATTACTTCTTCTCCTTTATTATGAAAAGAAGCTGAACGTGTCACTATATCTCGTTCATTAAAGACAGTGTACAAAAGAACTAATTCCATATTGATAACATCATCATATAATGTTATTTCTAAAGATGTTGCTTCTTCCTCTTTTTCTGTATAAACTGCTGGTAATCCGTCCAGTGACGGTTTCCCTTTCAACAAACGGTAGCCCTGATACGTAAAATTACTGATTCGACTTCCATTGGAAGCTTCGATTTGGAAAGCGGGCTCTCTATAATCCGTCGTTCCATATGAAGGATACTCTTGCCGCTGCAAATCTAAAGAAAATTGTAAGTCCTCTTCATATACAAAGGAGGTAGCTCCACGTGTTTCTTCTTTATACAAATGAGAAAAGCTGTCACGATGGCTTATACGTTTTCCAAAATGAATATGCCCTAATTGACCATTACGCATTACCCGCATTATATAACTTGTATTTTTCCCTTGAAGATGAAACTCTTTTGAATCGGTATTAATGTGTATCGGCATATCTCATCCTCCTTCCCCAAATGGATTATTCTTTTACAGAACCTCCTAAAATACCTGAGATAAATTGTTTCTGTAATAATAAGAAGAAAATCATGATTGGCAAGGTCGAAAGGGTAGTTCCCATCATGACCTGACCATAGTCAATCCGTGACATTCCAATTAAACTAGATAAAGCGACTGGCAAGGTGTACATCTCTTCAGACTGTAATACAACCAATGGCCAGATAAAGTTATTCCACTGGAACATAAACAGGAAAATCGCTACAGCCGCTAAAGCTGGTCGCATAACAGGAAGAATTACCTTAAAAAAGATATAAAACTCACCTGCTCCATCGACCCTCCCAGCTTCCAATAATGAGTCTGGGATTGCTTGCATGTTTTGTCTCATTAGAAAAATCGCAAAAGGGAATGCAACTTGCGGTAAAATAACCGCTTGATATGTGTTTAACCAATCCACCTTCGCAAAAATCTCAAATAAAGGAATCAGCGTAACATGATAAGGTATCATGATCGCTACTAATAACATAAAGAAAATTTGCTTACGGCCTTTAAATCTAAATTTGGCAAATGCATATCCTGCTGCCGTACAGACAAGCGTTGAAATAGCTGTAAAGGTTAACGTAATGAATAACGAGTTGAACATTACTCGAATAATTCCAACTGATTCATTTAGGTTTTGAAAGTTCTCAATAAGATGCGTGCCAGGCAAGAAGTTTGGTGGCACACTAAAAATTTCACCCGAAGGATTCGTTGCCCCGACAAACATCCAATAGAAAGGAAAAATTGAGACGATTACGCCTATAATCAAAAATGTATATAAGCCTATTTTTTGAAGTGTTGTTGGTTTACCCATTATTCATCTTCACCTGCCATTTTCATTTGGATCCAAGAAAGGACACCAATGATTAGTACGAGTACGTAAGCAATTGCTGATGCATAACCGAAGTCAAAATACCTAAATCCGTTTTGATATAAATATAATGTAATCGTTAAAGTAGCGTTATTTGGTCCACCTGAGGTTAATGTGTATGGTTCATCAAATAACTGCAACGTACCAATGGTTGATAACACAAAGGTAAATAAGAAGATTGGCTTTAACTGAGGTATCGTAATATGGAAGAACTGTCGAATTTTACTCGCTCCATCCATTTCTGCCGCTTCATAAAGAGAAAGTGGAATATTTTGCAATCCAGCTAAGAAAATAACCATATTGTAACCGGTCCAACGCCATGTAATAACTGCCATTAGAGAAACCTTCGCCCAAAAAGGGTCACTTAACCATGGAATAGCATCAATTCCAACAAGTGATAATAAGTAGTTAATTAGGCCATAGTTTTGATCGAGCATAATCATAAAAATGATGGAAGCAGCCACAAGTGCTGTAATCGCTGGCATGAAAAACGCCACTCGGAAAAATGCTTTCGCTTTCACCATCTTTGAATTCAAAGCTACAGCAATGACTACTGCTAAGAATAATTGAATAGGTACCTGAACGATTAAAATTAAAAACGTGTTACCAAGTGCTTTGTAGAACAATTCATCTTGGAACAATCTAATATAGTTTTCTAATCCAGCAAACTCATACGAAGAACCCACTTTCTTTTGAAAACTTAAGAGTAACGATGAAATTACTGGATAAACCGTAAAGATTAAAAAGAACGTAATAGCTGGTAAGATAAATAAGTATGGTACTGTTTTCGGAGTAATCCACTTCCGTTTCGTTTTAGGATCTGGTTGCCTTCCATATTCAACTTCATCTTTCGTCTCATTTGCTTGAGCATCTTGTTGGTTCACAGCACGCCCCCCTTTTGATGAATTCGCTTTCAAATTCATTTATACTTTGTTAATTAAATTAATTAACTTAACTTTAACATACCTAATTTGACTTGTGATACCTTCTTGATAAATATTTTATAAAAAATTCAGAATAATACATCTGCTTTTCAAGCAGCCACAAAATATGGATAAAGAAAGCGCAAGCACCCTGCTAGCGACGTACAAACTGCTGCCCACAGGACGTTGTATCGCTACGCGATTTAGGCCTATAAAACGTAGGTTAGTTCGATTTTGTTGCGTTACGCAGCTGTCTTAATCGAACCTCCTTCATTCAGAACTTCCTTCCGTATGAAATAAAGGAAACACGGAGAGCGGCAGCGATCTGATGTTGACTTATCGTAAGGAGAGGCAGGAAGTTTGCTAGTCATTGGACCCTTGAACTAGACACGAAACGACCAGAAACTTTCTTCACTTTAAAAAAAAGCCGACTTATCCTTTTCGAATAGGTCGGCTTTTTAAACTATACTAATGATTGAATAACGTTATTCTACTTCTCTATCTGTCGCACTGTTGAGTTTATCTGCAGCATTCTTCACTGCTTCCTCAATAGAAGTACCATCCAGTAGAATCGAAGCTTGAGTATCTGTCATCACTTTGAATGCACGGGAATAATCAGATGTGTAATTCGCTGCTGGAATGTTTTCAACCTCTTCTGAGAACATCTTATATATATTCTGGTTTGCAAAGTACTCTGATTCATTCGTAAAGAATTCATCCTCATATGTGGATGTTAAGGATGGGAAAATTCCTTTTTCTTTCAATGCCTTCATTTGTGGTTCTTTTTGGGTTGTAAAGTATTCCACAAACGCATACGCTGCTTCTTTGTTTTCTGTTGAAGAAGGAATCATAAGATCAGAACCTCCAAGGTTAGCCGCACGGTTCCCACCTTCTTCAAAAGCAGGTAACTGGAACACACCCCATTTACCTGATAAATCAGGTGCTTGATCTTTTATCGTTCCTGTGTACCAAACGCCAAATGGGACGGTAGCAATTTCACCATTTACAGTAGCAGAAACAAGTCCATTCCAACCGTCATTATTCAGAACCAAGTCTTTGCTATGAAGGTCACTTATCACGTTGAATGCTTTCTGAGAAGCTTCATTATTAACAGCTATATTCCCTTCTTCATTGAAATAATAGGAGCCTTGCTGATTCAACATCATACGATATACTGCATCATCATTAGCAATATCAATTGGTAACATCTTCTTATCTGTCTTTTCCTTAATGGTTTCCCCGGCTTTTACGTAGTCATCCCATGTTTTTATGTCCTCAGGTTTCACACCTGCTTCTTTAAAGATATCGGTTCTATAGAATACCCCAGTTGGACCAATATCCCAAGGTGCTGCAACAAATTCGCCATCTTTATTTTGGGTTACAGATGTTTTGTATTCTCCAAATTTAGATGCGTGTTCGTCATATCCCATTTCAGAAAGATTGACAAATCCTTCTGGGAATTTGTTTACATAGTTCGAAATTCGATCCGATTCTACTAGGACGATATCTGGAAGTCCGCTTCCACCAGAAGCTAATCCTACTGTTAACTTCTCATACACATCTAATCGACCAATGTCTTCAACGTTAATTTCTACATCAGGATACTTTTCCTTAAACCCTTCTACTGCAAGTTCCATTGACTGTGCTGCAACGTTCCAACCCCAAATCGTCAGTTCTCCTGACGGCTTAGAACTACCTTCGCCTTCTCCCTCATCACTTGATGACCCTGATGACTCACTGTTTGAACATGCTCCAAGAACCCCTAGACAAAGCCCAATAGCAAGCACAACCATCAACCATTTTTTCAACTTAATTTCCCCCTTTTTTGTATGCGCTTCCACAAAACTTAATAAAATTATTTAATTAACTTACCCATAACTTATCACATGCCTTAAAAATTGAAAAGGTATTTTTATTAATTTTCCGAAAATTTTAGTAGTTTATTGTGAAAAGACTTTTATCACAGTTCATGTTCAAGTTACAATAAGATTATCTAGCAACATATTCTTTTTTTAATATATAATCTTTAATCTTCGTTTTTTACTTAGTTTTTTAAAATAATTTACTAAGAATGTATTGATAAAAACATAGTATTCTTTTAGGAGAGATACAATGAGTACACAATATGAACGTGGTAGCTTTCAATTAATGAAATCCATAAATCGCTCGATTATTCTCAATATGATTCGTGAGGAAGGTCCTATTTCTAGAGCTGAAATTGCTAAACGAACCAATTTGACTCCTCCAACAGTAAGTAATCTAGTAAAAGAACTAATTCAAACTCAATTTGTTATTGAAACCAATCAAGGCGAATCGAAAGGTGGCCGTAAACCTACTTACCTTGAAATCAATGGGGATCATTTTTTCGTGATTGGTATCGATGTAGGAAGATATCATATGAAATTCGTCGTAACAAATCTATTTGGGACCGTAGTCGATCGTATCGTACTAGAAATAAAAGAGCATCCAGACGCTGAACATTTATTAATCAAAATGAAAGAAGGCATACAAACCATCATTGATCAGGGAACTTCTGACCATGAAAAATACTTAGGCATTGGCGTTGGTATGCATGGAATTGTCGATATAAAAGAAGGGATATCCTTATACGCTCCTTCTTTTCAAACCTATAACATACCAATTAAGGATGAGTTAACAAAGGAATTCGGCATGATGGTCAAAGTAGAAAATGACGCCAAAACGATGACACTTGGCGAGTCTTGGTTTGGAAATGGGCATGAGGAAAGCAATATTGTAGGAGTTAACGTAGGTTATGGAATTGGTGCAGGTGTGATGATTAGAGGCGAATTATTCCAAGGTGAGAACTTTATTGCCGGTGAAATTGGTCATATGACGATTGACCTTTCTGGTCCGAAATGTAGTTGTGGGAACTATGGCTGTTTACAAACTCTTGCAGGTGGTCCTGCTATTGCAGAACGTGCTGTTAAAGAATTAAAACTTGGTAAGTCCTCCTTAATCTGTAACCTCGTTGAAGGTGATTTAGACAAAGTGAATGGTGAGGTTGTGTACCAGGCTGCTCTTCAAGGTGATGATTATAGTATCGAATTATTAAACCAAACTGGTCGCTATTTAGGCATTGGACTGACAAACCTAATTCATACCATTAATCCAAAAAGAATTATAGTTGGAGGTGGTGTATCAAAAGCAGGCGATTTTATTCTGAAAGGTATCACAGAAACCATTCAACAACGAGGCCTTACAGAAGAAGCGAAAAATACCAACATTATGCTTTCCAAGCTTGGAGAGGACAGTTCTGCCATTGGAGCGAGTGTGCTTATATTGAGTGAGTTTTTTAATACGAAAAAAGTGTAAAAAGTGAGACGGAGCCATCTGTCCCTCCGTCCCAAGTTCGTCCTCATAATCCCTTAATAAACGTTTCTACCATAAATTCTTGCGACTCTTTTAAATCAACTTCCAAATTAAATCCTCCCCGATAATGTAAATCTACCAAGCCGTGTAGTAGACTCCTTAATCCTCTTATTGCATGAATCATTTTCTCTTCTGAAAATGGGTAAGGGGACAAGGCTTCCTTAATTTGCGTGACAACCCCTTCCCCAGCCTCCATAACCTGTTGAGAGGATGGATCTGGCGATGATAATGAAGCTTCATAGATGCCTGGATAATAATTAGCAAATCGCACGTAGGCCTTTCCTAACGCTCGAATCCTTGCTGCACCATTTTCTATATCAGCAGTCGCTTCTTTTAGGTGCTGTTCCATAAGAGTTAGTGCTTGGATAGCCATTGCTTCTCTGATTTCAGTTAAGCTTTTGACATGATTATATAACGAAGGTGACTTAATATTTAATTCTCTTGCCAATATGGCAATTGTTACAGCCTCCACCCCTTCTATGTTGGCGATTTCTAGCGCCTTATCGATGATGAGTGCTTGGTTGAGTCCAGCTCTAGGCGACATTGTTTATTCCCCCTGCAACGATTGTTTGGCATTTTTAATAGCATTTCTTATCTTGCCTTCAGGATTATGAATCCATTTTCCGTGTCCTACTGCAAGCAAGGAGGGCTTATACTCCATTAACCGCTCAGCTGTTTCAATAGCGACTTGCTTGTTCCATGTAGCTAATGCTGGAAAAGGAAAACTCCATCTCATGTCTCCCGCTACAGCTACTCCCCCCTTTGTTTGAAGTGCATCGCCAGCAATTAAACTATTGCTTCGCTCATCAAGAAAAGCCATCAACCCAGGTGTATGACCAGGAGCATGAATTGCTAGTAACGAACCGATCCGGTCCCCATCCTTTAGTAAGGTATCAGGTTTGGTCTGAATGTTCTTAGGAACTCCACCTTTAATAGGCGAATCTCCCTCACCTTCTTCTAACGACAAATCACCATCTAAGATCTTTAGTTCACGTTCAGGTAACAACACTTCAGCTGTTGGTAGTGCTTCCTTCAACCCATCTAACGCGCCAACATGATCTGTATGTGCATGAGTTAAAACAATTCTCTGGATAGGCTTCCCTATTTCTTCCGCTGCTTTTAAGATGGGCTTTTTACTAAAAGGCATTCCTGCATCTATCAACGTCAGAGACTTCTCTCCCTCAACAAAATAACAATTAACCGGAAAAAACGTTGGCATAAACGAAAGCATATACACCTGATCCAATTTGGTCACTTTCATACGTATTCCCCCTAAGAAAAACTAATGGTATTAGTTTCATTATAACTAATACCATTAGCTTCGCAAGTGTTATTTTGTTGAGAAGGGGGATGAGACGCAGGGACAGGTCCATCATCCCACCAACGTTTCCTGCATTTTTGTTAACGATAGTACGCCTGACAACAGTGGGAGAATAGCTACAAGGCCAATTGCCCAATGAACGGATAATAGGTCTGCAAACACCCCTGCAAGTAAAGCCCCAAATGCATATCCGCTATCTCGCCAGAAACGATAAATTCCTAGAGACGTTGCCCGCCATTTAGGTTGGGCTACATCACTGACAGAAGCGATAATGGTAGGATAAACCATCGCTGTTCCTATTCCGAGAAGGAGTGCTCCAATGAGCCATAAGAAGTAGCCGTTGACTAACAAGATGAACCAAAGCGAGAAAGCTTGAACAAACATTCCTGCTACAATGAGACCTTTTCGACCGATTCGATCACTCCATACTCCTGTAAACAGTTGGAAAAACCCCCATGCTGCAGGATAAACGGCAATGATTGTACCAATCTGACCTACTGTTAATCCACTAGATGCAAAAAAGATAGGAAACAGCCCCCAGGCCATGCCATCTTTCAAATTTGTTGTTAATCCTGCAAAACTGCTACTGGATAAATTTTTATTCTTCCAAGACGTTTGTTTAAATACTTCCGATGTAGAAATCGTTTTAGAAGGCTGCTCCTGAGATTGTACCTTCAGATATTCACCTGTATCCTTAGTTAATAACGATAGAACAAATCCAACAACAACTAATCCTATGCCAATATAAAAAGGTTCTGGACTTAACGAATAAACAGATGCTACATAGCCAGATATAGCTGCCATTAAAGCCACTCCTATATAACCTGCAAATTCATTGAATCCAACAGCTAACCCACGTTGATTCGATTTCGCCAAATCCACCTTCATGTTCACTGTCATCGACCAGGTTAGCGCCTGATTAACCCCCAACAACACATTGGCAAACACAATCAACCACCAAGTTTCAGCAAAAATAACAAGTAATGGAACAGCTAATCCAATTGCCCAACCAGCTAATAATACCTTTTTGCGACCCAGCCTATCTGCAAGGCTTCCCGCAAATAAGTTCATAGTTGCTTTTGAGAAACCGAAACTAACGATAAACGAAAGAGCCGCAGTCATAGAGGCAAGGCCAAATCGCTCTTCCCCTATGATTGGGAGAATGGTCCGCTCCAACCCAACCATTGAACCTACAAATAAATTAATGACAACTAACAAAATAAATTGCGTGATGTTTTCTTTTACGCCGATTTGAATGCCGCTTGATGATGTATTCATACTTCTTCCTTTCCTAACAAATTTAACTCCGTACTATACCCTGCACCGTAATTATACTATGTATCTATCCTAACGTTTAACAATTTGCATGTGGAATGCGGGGACAGGTCCTTCGTCCCACACATAATAAAAGCGCCAGACCTCCCGCTGCTTCACAGTATAACCACATTACCAATGCGGGGGTCTGTTACCTTTTTTGGGATGAGGGACCTGTCCCCGCGTCTCATCCCCCCTTCCAACTAGAACACCAAGGTCACTAGCCCATACAAAATTAGGGACAACAGAAATGGGGCTGCGCTGTGTTTAAGCTTATATCCTGAATAGGTGACGGTGTTAAATCCCATAATTTTCGACATGGTTGCAGTTGTGGCGCTAAGTGGAGAGACTAGTCCTCCTACTGTACCGCTTGCAAATACGATGCCGATTAAAAGAGGTAATGGAATGTCCGATGTTGTCGCTAGTGAAACACCAATAGGCATCAATAAGCCCCATGACCCCCATGCAGAACCAACAAAATAAGCTAGCACCGACCCTAGTAAGAAAGTTATCGGTGGGATAAAAGATTCTGGAATCACACCTAATGTTTCCGTTACAAATGATGATAAACCTAAATCCTTCGTAGCTGACGCCAATCCCCACACCAGTGCAAATAAGAAAAAGGCGGGTATGAGCTTATTCCCTCCTTCGAAGAAATACTGTAATAGTTCTTTTAAGGAATATCGATCTATACTGTGCTGAAGGAAGGTAATAACAAGCGTAATCAAGATGGCATGGAACATCGCTTTTGTTACATTTGCTTTCATAAAAGCCTGAATCATGCTAGGTGTCTGCTGATACCCATCCCACCACGACAAAAGAACAGATAAACTTATCGCCAAAAACAGTGGAATAACCAAGTTCCATACATTAGCTCTCACGCCTTTGTCTTCAGCACCCTCATCATTCCTTTGTCCCTCCTCCTTCTTATGCTCATCCTTCTGATCATAAATCTTCGGATGCTTCACCACACTATACACAAGGGCCAGTACAATCGTCGTAATCGAAAAGAAGTTAAAAGGGATACTTTTCAGGAAGTAAAGATAAGCATCACCACTGATTTCAGTATTTTCTAAAGCTAACTCAATCGTAGTTGTCATGTATCCAATAAAAGCCGTAGCAACAGGTATTAATGCAATGACTGGTAAAGCTGTCGCTTCTATCACAAAACTAAGGCGTTCTTTCTTCACATCTAGTTTATTCTGTATAGCCTTCATAATAGGTGCAACCGTTACAATACGCAGATTTGGGGAGATAAACGTACCTCCCAATGAAAGCCAGCTCAAGAAAATCGCCTGCTTCTTCGTCTGGATACGGTTTGACACTAATTCAATAAATCCTTTGATACCACCTGTCATTTTCGTCATTTGGATAATGCCAGCAAAAATATATAAGAATCCAATAACCTGGAGCTTTGTATCTTTTGTGAGATTCGTAATGATATAGGAGGACATAGCGTCCATCCCGCCTAGGAAAGAACCTTCTACAATCAAGGAAGCAATTAGCAATCCAATAAATAACCCTGGTAATACTTGCTTCGTCCACAAGGCAAACACAATAATGACAACAAACGGTATCACCGACGCCCAGTGTTCCATGTCACTCCTCCCGCTTCCGAATTTTATTATATTAGTATTGGTTAATGTAGTAGGTTTCATTACACGTAAAAAAGACTGTAACCATGTAATGGTTACAGCCCGATACATTAATTATATGACACGCCTAGTTGCATCCCTTACCACACCACAATCAATAGAAGCCAACCTAAATAATTTCCCGCTAACTCCATCTGTTATTGTGAGCGTACTGAGATTCGTAATAAAGAATCTGCTTGTAAAAACAGTCTCTCCATTATCACAAAAAATCTCTATACTAGAATGATCCACAAAAATTTGAATCGTATGGCTTTCTGTTACCTTCCGTTCAGCAAACCGTTTCGTTCCAAACCTTTCCGCATACACATACGTCATATCGGAACGATCCAAACAATATTCATCACCATTTGAAGAAAAAGTAATAGAATCTCCTGCATCGTTTGATAAAGATAGTTCAAATTGTGAGTCTACAGACAGTTCTAGCTCAAATGCTTTTTGCGGTACACGCACCTCGGACAATATGACCGTTTCCTCTCGCCGCAATGATTCTAAGTCTTCAATAGGATTTTGAATTAGTTTATCTCCTTCAATGGATAACGTTCTAGGAATAGTTAGCATATGAGCCCACATATTCTTATCAGTTGGATACTCACTTTTCGAATTGCCCAGCCAGCCGATTAGGATTCTTCTTCCTTCATTGTCCTCATACGTTTGAGGTGCATAAAAATCAAAACCTTTATCTAGCTCATAATACGAATCATGCGTAAATTTACGATTGTCCACATCCATTTTTTCTCCTATTACATACACAACGGAGAACACATTTTTAAATGAGTATGGATCTTCACTAGTCAAGCCTTGCGGGGAAAAGATAAACACACCTTTATCCTCTTTTTCGAAGTAATTAGGGCATTCCCACATGTAACCAAATTCATCAAATTGAGTATTCACTATGCCTTTATAAGTAAGCGAATCTTTACCTCTCCCCTCATAAAGGGCCAACGCCCCAAGTTTGGAACGAGTTTTCCCTCCTACGAGCATATAGTACGTATCTTTCCTCTTAAATACGACAGGATCTCGATAATCTCTAGTAAAATCAGCATCATTCACATCTGCAATAACACCATACTTCTCGATATCATTGGTTGGCAACATCTTTGCATAGCATTGTGTGGGATAAGGTTCGTTATTTGGTGTTAAGTGATTGCCAGTATAAAATAAGTGCAGCTCGTCATTTTCCACTAAAGCTGATCCTGAAAAACAACCATGTGAATCATACGATTGGTCTGGAAAAAGCGCTATTCCATGATCTGTATAATGTACAAAATCCTTTGTGGACACATGATACCAATGCTTCAGTCCATGAACTGGCCCTAGAGGAAACCACTGATAAAAAATGTGGTGTTCCCCGTTGTAAAAGGCAAGGCCATTTGGATCATTTAATAACCCATGATGGGGTGCAATGTGATAAGAAGGATAGAATTCGTCTGTCTTTGTCTTCTGTTCAATATCCTTGAGATAGTCAGCTGATACATCTGATAATGGGACGAACCGATTTTGTCTATTAGAGAAATCCATTTTACTAGCATCCTTTCTCATGGGTGATCTTACGTTAACTAGTTTTTTCCGTTAAATTCGTGTTTTGGGTGATTTCTTCTGTTTTCTCTTTATAGGCGAAGCGCGTTGCAAGGAAAGCTGTCGTTAAGGCAACTGCTATAACCAAAATATATTGAAGCAAGCCATCACCAATGTAAAGCAACATGCCAGGGAGCATGGTCGAACCTGTTCCAGCAGCTGCAATTCCTAATAGAGAAGCTAAACCCCCTCCTACAGCACCACCAAGACATCCATATAAGAAAGGTTTTACCTTTGGAAGCGTGATGGCGAACATAACAGGTTCTGTAATACCAAGAAAAGCCGGAATGACAGCACTAGTCATGTTCGAACGTTTCACTTTATTGCGTGTAGCTGAAATGATAGCCAACGCTGCCCCCGCTTGCCCCGCAATAGCAGCTGTTCCAATAGGATTGATTAAGTCGTACCCTGTTTCGGATACCATCTTTACAGTAATCGGGATGATTGTATGATGCATACCAGTAATAGCCAAGAATTGAATAGCTCCTCCGTAGATGACACCACCAATGCCATATGGCAATTCAAAGAAGTACATAATTCCGCTTGTTATAACGTTTTCGATTCCTAGAATCATTGGACCAACTAATACAAGTCCTAGTACTAGAGAGAATAATAGTGTGATAAACGGTGTTAAAATTAGGTCTAATGCTTCTGGTGTGCGTTTTCTTGCTGTTTTTTCAATCTTCGATGCTAGCCACCCCATAAACACAGCAGGCAGAATCGAACTTTGCATACCAGTAATCGGAATATCAAATCCTAAAAATGGCAAGAGCAATGGTTCTGCATCACCAAACGTTACGGCCCACTTACTCGGCAATTGGGGGGCTACAAGCATCAACCCGAGCGCTATCCCAATGACCGGCGATCCTCCAAACTTCTTCATAGCTGACCATGTTACTAATACTGGAATAAACGTAAAGGATGTATCTGTTAACACTTGCGATAACGTTAATAATTGAGAAGACAACTCCAAGTTAAATCCATTAAGTAAAAGTCCACGTAATCCCATCAGTAATCCCGTCGCTACTAAAACCGGGATAATCGGGATGAAAATATCTGCAAAAGCTCTTGTCAGTTGTTGAGCCAGAGACATGTTCTTTTTCGCTTCTTCTTTTACATCTCCCTCTGCTACTCCCATTTCAACCAATGCTGCATATACCTTGTTCACAAAGCCTGTTCCTAGAATTACTTGGTGCTGGCCACTTTGAAAGAAATAGCCATTTACACCTTCAATTGCTTCTATGCTTTCTTTGTCAAACAGGTCATCATCAACCAAAACAACTCGTAACCGTGTAGCACAGTGAGCCATACTATGAATGTTCTCTTCCCCACCAAATGCTTCTAGAATACTTTGAGCCACTTTCTTTGCATCTTTCGCCATTACAAGTCCCTCCTTTTTTTAACCAAAACCATCATTTCTTCAATCCTTTTCGGAAACGTTTCCAATTTTATTTAAAATAAACACCCTTAATTTGGAAACGTTTCCACTTTAGGGTAAAAAAATAGATTCCTTGTTTTATATTATAAGAATGAAAATAAATTTGGAAACGTTTCCAAATTACTCTAAAAAAATAGAAAACAAAGAAATCGCTTTAAACTTACTTATATCTTATCTTCGTTTTCTTAAGGTGTCAATACTTTTTTTAGCAATAAGATTACTACCTATACGAACCCCCATCACACCGTGCTAAATCCATCATAAAATTCTACTGGAAGTACGATTCTAGACTTCACGGGTTCTTCATGGATGATGTTTAACAATGCTGTTACAGCCTGTTCCCCCATATCTTGAACAGGTTGACGGATCGTGGAGAACGTTAATCCCGCTTCCTTACTACTCCTTAATCCATCATAACCTATGACCTGTACATCTTTAGGAATATTTTTTCCTTGTTTCTCTAATGTGTTAATAATAATTCTAGCCCACTTGTCATTCATCGCAAAAATTCCATCTAGCTCAGGATGTTCTGACACGAATCCTTCAATGGTCTGTTCCAAGTGTTCAATCGGTTCTTCTTTTTCAAAAATAACACAGGAGATATCTATTTCTTGAGCTTTCTCTTCAAATCCATTGCGTCTATACATGGATTCATTTTTGATGGTTGAAATACTTCCCATGAAAGCTATGTTCGTACATCCTCGATTCACCAATTGCTGCGCGGCCATTTGCCCACCTTTGTGGTTATCACTCGTAATATAGACGACATCCTCCGTAAAATGTCGGTCAATGCTTACAATCGGAAGGTTACTAGAGACATACTGATCGATATCTTCACTATATGTAATCGCAATTAAGCCATCAATTTTATTTTTTTCTAGCATATTAATATAGTTGATTTCCTTTTGGGCATCACTCTCAGAGTTACAGAGAATCATTTTATACCCATTACTAGATAACGTCTTTTCCACAAAGTACGCAAACTCAGAGAAAAAGGGATGCCAAATCGATGGAACAATTAAAGCAACTGATTGTGATTGCTGCATCTTGAAGTTTCTCGCCACTTCATTCGGTTGATAATTCAAATCTTTAATCGCTTGTTCCACTTTAATACGAGTCGATTCCTTGACGGACCCCGTTCGATTAATAACCCTCGATACAGTGCCAAGTCCAACCCCTGCTTTTTGTGCCACATCTTTCATCGTACTCATTGTTTCACCTTCTCTCGTTCATACAAACTGGTGCTTGATATTCTATTATACCCTAGATACAGCCAGTGTTAAAACATCTACTTGGGTGGGATAGCTTCTTTAAATATCCTATTTGTGTAGGAAAACATAATTTAGAAACAAGAACCCTCTAGTGATTGGGACAGTTTAGATTTATGAACTGCCTTTTATTCGTTTAACGCAGGAATGATTACTACTTTTGGGACAGAGAAAATATCTAATCTATGAGCAGTTCACTCATCAAAGTTATCTAAGATTATGTAACAAAATTATGGAATGCCTAATAATATTAAAATATCTAGTTACAGTTATCTCTATACGTCTTTATTTCTTCATTTACAGCTTTTGTATCGCTATAAATTCTTTTGAAGCTTCTGTAAAATCGCTCATATTGCTCCACTTGATCTAGTTGCGGATAGAAGGTTTCTCCATACATAACAAACATATTCACAGAATCTTCCAAAGTAGGAAACCATCCTACTCCATAACTAGCTAAAATGGCAGCACCTAGGCTTGGACCATGCTCATTCTCCAATTTTTGTATGGATGCATCAAATATATTAGCTTGTATTTGTAACCAATTATCATTCTTTGCTCCACCACCTATGGAATAGATATGATTAATTTCATGATTCGATTCTCGTAAAATGTCTAGTGCTTCACGAAGAGAAAAGGTAACCCCTTCAACCACTGCACGGATGAAATGGTTGAACGTATGCGAAGCATCCATTCCAATGAAACTTCCCCTGATTGTAGAATCACCGTGAGGGGTTCTCTCTCCTACAATATAAGGTGTAAACAACAAACCATTCGAGCCAGCTGGAACTTTATTAATCTGCGCTAATAAACTTTCATAGGTTGCATCAGCAGCAAACGTGTCTTTAAACCAGCTTAAGCTATACCCAGCTGCAAGCGTTACGCCCATTACATAAAAAGCATCTTGCTTTCCATGGTTAAAATAATGAACCGCTCCGTTGTACTGGCGTTCGTCATGTTCCTCATAGCTCAACATAACTCCTGATGTACCAATGCTACATAATGTTTTTCCTGAGGAGAGCACCCCTGCTCCTATTGCTCCACATGCATTATCTGCTCCCCCTGCAAAAACTTGCGTACTCGACGACAAACCACATCTTTTAGCTACTTCTTCTGTAATATTTCCTACACAATGATGTGATTCTACTAATTCAGGACAAAGGTCGATTGAAATCCCTAATGCCTCACATATAGTTAGACTCCATTGTTTATTGACAACATCTAATAACAATGTACCAGCTGCATCTGAAAAATCCATTTGTAATTTGCAAGTCATTCGATACCGCAGATAATCCTTTGGTAACAAAAATGTGGTTGCTCTACTATAGTGATCAGGTTCATGATTTTTCACCCACAGTAGTTTTGGTAACGTAAAACCTTCTAAGGCAGGATTCTTTGCGATTTCATAAAGTTCTTCCCCAAGGGTTTCTTCAATATTTTTGCACTCTTGAGATGTTCTTGTATCATTCCATAAAATCGCATTCCGAATCACATTCCCTTTGTCATCTAACAATACCAAACCATGCATTTGACCGGAGTAAGAAATTCCTTGAATATGTGCTGCATCAATCCCGGTCTTCTGAATAACTTCTTCTATAGCTAAGTAGGTTTGTTGCACCCAATCTTCAGGATTTTGCTCGTTATAACCCGGATAAGGCTGTAATAGCGGATACTCCCTAGTAGCTTCTGCCACTACTTTTCCATCTTGACGAACAGCTAAAACTTTAACTCCACTCGTCCCCAAATCTATACCTAGTACATAGCACATATAGATCCTCCTTCTATTATCCTTTTGTAGCCCCAGTCGTAAGACCATCAACAATATACTTCTGTAAGAAGATGAAGGCTATTACAATTGGTAAGGATGACACGAATGAGGCAGCCATTAAGTTGTTCCAAACCGACTGATACTCCCCCATATAATTGAAAATACCAACAGTTACTGGTCTCATTGAGTTGTCATTTGATAGCGTCAATGCGAAAAGAAGTTCATTCCAAGCCATTAGAAATGTAAAAGTTCCTACTGTAATTAAACCAGTTCGGGTTAATGGAAGAATTACTTTAAAGAATGTAGTAAACTTATTACATCCATCGATAAGTGCCGCTTCTTCTAATCCTTTAGGTAGTCGTAAAAAGAAAGGACGTAACAGGATGATTGCAAACGGTAATAAAACAGTCGTATTCGCAATGATCAACCCAAGAAATGTATCGGTAAGTCCTATTTTTTGATAAATAATGTATAGTGGTGTGGCCATAATAATGGTTGGAAACATTTGACTCGTGATAAGGATTCCAACAATGACAACCAATCCAGTAATTTTCTTACGTGCTAAAGCGTATGCTGCTGGTGCAGAAAGTAATAATGTTAGTAGCATACTACCAGATCCAATGATAAAGCTATTTTTCATATACAGAAGCATTGATTTTTCACCTTGAAAAATCTCAACATATGGTTTGAATGTAGGTTCATTTGGAAAGAAAATCGGTGGGCTGGAGAAAATTTCATTTAATGGCTTAATCGACGTAATAAACATCCAATAGACCGGGAACATCATTATACACGTTGCTAGAATACCAAGTACCATAAATAGGATTGTACGTCTATTATTTGTATTTACCATTAGTTCGCTTCCTCCTTTTGCATTAGTTTCAGATACACAATTGCAAGAATAATTACAAGGATTAGCATAATTCCGCTAACTGCTCCACCTTCTCCAAAGTTGAATTGCAAGAATGATAGTTTATATGCATAATATGGAATAACAGTGGTAGCATCTAATGGGCCGCCACCAGTCATTACATAAATAAGGTCAAACACTTTAAATGAGTTGATTAGCCCAAGCATCAGTAATACTAATATGGTTGGCTTCATCAATGGTAAAGTGATTTTCAAAAACGACCTCCACCCGTTTGCTCCATCAATTTTGGCTGCTTCATACAAATCACGAGGTAATGTAGAAAGACCACCTAATAAAATAATCATATAGAATGGGATCCCGTGCCATATGTTTGCGGCAGTAACAGCTATTAGGGCAAACTGTTCACTTGAAACCCATAATATATTTTCTTCAATTAATCCTACTTGCGTTAAGACAAAGTTTAATACTCCTGAATCCCCGGCCATGATCCACTTATAGAGAACTCCTACTACAACAGATGGAAGCATCCACACTACAAGGATTAACCCTCTCATAAAGTTCACACCAGGAAACTTTTGTCTAAATAATACTGCAAGCGCGAACCCTATAATAAACTCAATAACAATACAGGCAAATGTAAAGATAAACGAATTAACTAAGGCCTTATACAGTAAAGGGTCTGAGAATATAGCCTGATAGTTCGCTAGACCTGCCCATACTCCGCCTGTCATAAAGTTTGATACATCCATTTTTTTAAAACTCAACATAATATTATATAAAATAGGATAAAGGATAAAAATCAAGAAGAATAGAATGGTTGGAAATAAGAAAAGATGGTCGGTAAACCAATTCATTTTCCTCTTACTATTTTTCTTGTACTTAACCTTCTGCTTTGTATTCATATTTAATTTTGTCGCTCCCGTTTTCATGTCCATTCGAACGCCCTCCTTTAAAGCAATGGTGCTGTGTTTGATACCACAACACCATCACTTGAAGATCCTATTGAGGTTTTTTTATTCTGTCATTAGTAGAGGCTTAATTTCCTTTTCTGCTTCTTTGGCAATTTTTTTAGCATCTTTTCCTAAAACCGTTGCTTGTACTAATTCTTGTACCACCGCTGAAATCTCAGGATAGTTCGGTCCATAAGCTCTCGATTTAGCATATTCTAACCCTTTCGTAAATACCTTCATATTTGGATCGTTTACAATCTCTGGAGCTTCTGCAATTGCCTTTACGCTTGGAAGGTTACCATCTTCTAGAATAAAGCTTTTGTATGTTTCGTCATCATAAAAGAACTTCATAAACTCAAATGCTTCTTCCTTGTGTTTACTGGTGGAACCAATTCCGATTGCTTCCCCACCGATGATAGTAGCCCGTTGTTTCCCTTTTGGTAATTCAGCAACCGCCCATTCGAAATCAGCTTCTTGGTTTAATGTAGGCACATTCCAACTTCCATTAATCTGCATAGCTGCCTGTTCCGATAAGAATTGTAAGTTGGCATCATTCTGTTGCCAGTTAAGCATTTCTTTGGAGACAGAGCCATCCTCTAATAAAGTTTGACGGAACTCAATTGCATTAACGCCTTCTTCACTTGATAATGTATCTAAGTCAGCACCTGCCTGCCAGATCCAAGGCAAGAAATTGAACGTCCCCTGTTCATCTTTTGATCCCGCCATAGCTAATCCATACACATTATCGTTTGTTAACTTACTTGCATAATCACGGATATCTTCCCATGTTTCAGGGGGCGAATCCAGTCCAGCTTTTTCGAACATTTCTTTGTTATAATAAAGAGCTAAGTCGTTGTTGTATAGTGGCAAACCATAATAATCCCCTTTAAAAATTTGTGGCTCTAATGACCCTTCGAAGAACTTTTGATCCAATCCAGATTCATTAATCATTTTAGAGATATTTGCAGCTATACCAGCGTCTGCAAAAGCCTGAAAACGGGAGTGAGAATTGACAAAAAGGTCAGGTAGTTCATTTGCTGCTGCAGCATTGATCATCTTCGAGTCAAAATTACTTCTGGTGATTTCCGTACGTTTAATCTGTATATCTTCATGTTCTTCATTAAATTTTTCAATAACATTGATGTAAGCATCTCTTCCTTGCATAAAGTCCCAAATCTCAAGGGTTACTTGATCGCTACCTTCTGCCTGATTTGCTTCTGAAGAACTAGCTGAATCTCCACCACTACAAGCCGTTATCACACCCATGATTAAAAATACACTGAACACCAATAAGAAATGTTTTATTCGGAACATAAAATGCCCTCCCTTTATTTTTTTACCAGCCGTCTGCATTTTCTTTGGATCCTATACGGTAACCATGGCAAGCTCTTCAGCCAGTGCCCGAACCTCTAATTCCTTCTTATTCACTTCTATAACTTGTTCAACCCACTCTGTTGGAAGAGCAGATTCACCGTGTAAAGCACCTACCCAGGCTCCTACTAGATTAGCATTGGTATCCGTGTCTCTTCCTAAATTACAACAGGCAGGGATAGCGCTTACATTTCCTCCCTTAAAAACAAAAGCAGCAATTGCAAAGGGGATTTGCTCTGCAAAGAAAAATGTAGTGTAGCTCTCATCTGAATAGTCAATAGGCTCTACTTTTGGTGGCAACGGTGCATCCCTTTCAATTGGAGGATCTTGACCTGTAATTTCCCAAATGTGTGCTGTATTTGGCATCAAAGCATGTTGATATAGCTTTTCTGCTAGATCCCAAATATCAGTAGCTTCTTCTGCAAGGGAAATAGCACGCTTTATTAATGTTGCTGCTAAAGGACCGCATTGATGTAACATAGCGTCAATCATTGATTGGTGAGTTGCCTCTTCTTTCAAACCTTCTGCAATACCCGCAACTACAGCTGCTACAAAATCTTGTTCAAGTGGAGCTTTCCAAATGCTTGATAAATATCTACCTTCCTTAGCAGCACCTTCAGGGTCACCTGCATGGATAATACCAATTGGGAACCACCAACCAATCCCACCTCCTTGTTTATAGGAACGTCCACATTCCTCAGCACTTACTTCTCCATTCTTAATCTTGTGGAGGGCACCTACCATTATTTGAGGCCATTGAGTATCTAATTCTCCATTTTTTAATAGCCAGTCAACTAACTTTTCAGGCGTTCTCTCCCCCTTTGTTTCAATAATGAACTTAGTTATGTCTTTTCTACAAAATGTATCATCTGTTATACTACCTGGCTCTGGGTGCAGTGCATAACCTGGGAAGAATGTCCCTTGAGGATCTGTCAATCTTTCTGGTAACAGATAAGGTTCCTCATAACGAAGCAGCCCTTTAACTTCTCCAATATATTTTTGAATTCGTTTGTAGTGACTGCTCTCCATTGGGCCCCCCATTGCATCTCCTATTGCAGCACCCAAATAACTTCCTATCATTTTATCTTTTGTACTCATGTAACCCCTCCATATGGTAATCTCAATATAAACATCATACGTTAGCTACTATGAACTTCTTCCCATTCGCTAGACTTGTGCGAATCCACTCCTCTTCTTGTTTTAATGTATCCACTTCGTTTTCTAATTTAGGCATCCATTGTTCAAGCACAACATTTATATTCATGCCACAGTATTGTTGGATGACATCCATTACTTCTTGGATATCTTGCATTCCTTCCCCAAGGGGACAACCTCGAACATTAACTCCAATACCTTCTGGATGCATGTGCATATCATAATCTTTTAAGTGTAGTGATTTCGCAAAAGGTGCGAGCATTTTAACTGTTTCTAAGGGCCACTCCTGTTGTGCAATGGAATTACCTGTATCTACACAAGTACCAACAAGCGGATGATCTATTTCTTTCAGAAGAGCAACTAGGTCTTCCGATTTCATAGTGAAGTGATTTTCTATCGCAATGGATACTCCTGCTCTCTCATACTCTGGAAGAACTAAAACAATCGCATCTCGAATTTCATAGTATGTGAGGTTTAGGTTTGGCGCATGAGGAGCAACACGAACAAGTTTAGCATCTAGTGATTGGGCTATCTCTAAGTGTCTAAGTAATATCTCTTTTGTTGCTCCAGCAGTTCCAGCCTCTAGTACTATATTATTCTTGCTAGCTATCTCTTTCACTCTTAGTAGATCTGCTTGTGTATAATCATCTAATGGTAAATTTTCTGCAAACTGTACTAAATCTGCTCCTAAATCTGCAGCTTTCTCTACCAATCCAACAGCATCTAATGGCTGTTCTGGCTGAAATGTTTTGGTTCCAACCGAATATCGGAACATAAAGCTCCCTAAACCTATTAACATTTAGCATCCTCCCTTGTCTTGCTAGCCAATTGTTCGAATAGGAAATTAAACGTTTGTGCTGGGTTCCCTTTATTCACGTGTTCTTGGATGACATTAGGACCAATGTTATACATTAATTCTTGGGCTTGTTTCATGATGTTATTGGTAACTGCAAAGGATTCTGCTGGATCTCCGTGTCGAGTAAATACATCATACGTTAACCAACCTGACCAATTCATTCGATCCAGATAGTAAAGCGTTTCCACGAGATCCCATAGGTTTACAGAGCCCGGTAGCATATCCCAATCCCAAGCACGGTTATTGTCATTGAAATGAACATAAAATAAACGACCCGTCTGAGCGGCTAAGCACGCCATTTCCGCTGGGTTTTCTTGAGCAGCTAATGCATGCCCTACATCCATCGTTACACCCACATTGGGTAGGCCAACTCGATCGCAAACATGAAGTGTTCTACCCATATCTGCTAAAATAATATTATTTCGTGCCTCATATGGTTTATATTCCAGACTCACCTTAATGTCACTGCGGTGTGAGGCTCCCTCTTTTAATCCTTCAATCAACCAATTCCATTGATCTCGATAATCCACCTGGAAATTATAATCATGCCCATCAATCAGAGGGCAGCACGTCACCATTTCTGTGCCTAAATCAGCTGCCAAATCCATGGCTTTCTGTAAATATGTAATCGCTTCTTTCCTGATAGTTGGATCAGGATTGGTGAAGGATCCATATTTAAATTTAGATTCGGATTTAACGTTCAAATTCACGGCTGAAACAGCTAATCCTGTATCTTTAATCGCTTCAACAGTACGCTCATAATCTTCAAAATCTTGAGGGTACACGATTTCAATTCCATCTACCCCAGGTATATCTTTAGCAATTTTCAAGTTCTCATAAATGCTTCTTGCCGGTTGGTACTCATGAAAGCGATCAGCATATTTCCCTAACAACCCTACAATTAGTGAATTCTTTAATTCCATTTATAAATCCCCTCTCTAATTTTTATTTTCGTATACATTGTATACAAAGATTGATAAAAAAATTTCCAACCTACTATTTATCAGCTTTCTCTGCTAATAATGGTGTCGTCTTGCGAATATGTTCGAGCATTAGCTTCTCTGCTCTTTCAGAATCTTTTACTTCTATCGCATCTAATATATCCATATGTTCCTGGTACGTTTCCTCTGGACTTCGCAGAATTCCTAAGTCCAATGCAATGGAAAGAACTTGCGTATTTTCAATGTTTCGCTTGAGCACAGGATTTTTTGCCTCTTCTAATAAAGTAGTGTGAAAAATGCGATCCGCTTTATGATAGGGATCGTAATTTCCTTCTTCAAATTTCGGGTAAGCGTTTGCAAACAATGTTCTTAAATATAGAACAGTAGCATCATCCATCCGTTCAGCAGATAGCCTACAAGCCAACCCTTCTAGAACTGCCCTCACCTCCCATATTGAAGTAAGAAATTCTGTTGAAAATTGATTAACGAAAACACCTTGAGCTGTTATCTCTAAATAGTAATCTCTTTCCAGTTCACTGAATGCTCTTCGAAGAGGAGTTCTACTCACCCCTAAACGATTCGCCATTTGATCTTGAATAATCTTGTCCCCTGGCTTAAGTTCACCATTCGTAATCATCATACGAATATCTTCATACACCTTCTTTTCTAGAAAGCTTCCATTTGTGGCTTGATTACTCATTTACTTCACCTATTTCATTTTCGTATTCTTCGTATTCTTCGTATACAATGTATGCAACTTAAGTAAAGCTTATCAGCAATCCCTCAAGAGGTCAATGTAATTTTCAGAATTTTTTATTATTTTTTGTTTGCTTTTTATGGAAAAGTCTAATTTATACACTGTTTGTTAAAGAGTAATATACCGTTCTCAGATTAATGGTTAACTATTAACTCGTTATGTAAAAAAATTTGGAAAGGGTCTGAGCGAACATCTGCACGTGCAAAAAAGAACATAAGACAATGGATCAATTAGAAACTTCTTAAAAAACAAAAAAATCAAGCACTTAAGTGCCTGATTTTTTTTATCTATTTAACAATCATCACCTGACAATCCGCTTGTTGCACTACTCTGTGACTGACACTTCCTAGGAACCACCCTTTGATGTTTCCTAAGCCTCGACTACCTATCACAATCATGTCAATATCGTGTGCTTTCCCATATTCGGATATACTATTACCAGGATCACCTGTCAGGGCTTCTGTGTGTACTGTGATATTCTCATATTTTTCTTGAAGCTCTTCTTTCATCATTTGCAATTCTTCTTCTGATTTCTCCACAAGGCTGCTTTCAATACTATGATATAAACCAGGGTTAGAATAAGGGCCATCTGGACTCACGACTTTGATAATATGCACTTCCATTTGGGCACCATCATGATGTTGATGCATAGCTTCTTCTAAAGCTTTCTTGCTCAAATCAGAACCATCATACGCAACCAAGAGTTTACTCATCATCATTCACCCTCTTTTGGTTTATTGTATATTCATTCACCTTTCACTATTATTTTAACATATTTCGTTCGAATTCGTAGAGGAATTGTCCGATTATTTCGACATTTTTGTGACGATGAAAATTGAATCATAAGAAAAGGATAGAGCAAAGATACACTTAATCCCTTTCTTTATTTAACAATCATAACCTGGCAATCCGCTTGCTGCACCACCCTGTGACTCACGCTTCCTAGGAAAAAACCCCTAACATTACCTAGCCCTCTACTTCCGATGATAATCATTTCAATATCGTGTTCTTTAGCATATTTTGCTATGTTATTACCAGGATTGCCTGTTAGGACTTCAATTTTTATCGTAACATTATAGATGTCTTGAATCTCTTCCACAATACTATCTAACTCAGCTTTTGCTTTCTCCATCAAGCTATTCTCAATACTTTGATATAAACCGGGGTTGGTATAAGGTCCATTTGGGCTAACAACTGTCACGATATGCACTTCCATCGGAGCATCATCATGCTTTTGGTACATGGCTTGTTCCAAAGCTTTCCTGCTTAACTCCGAACCATCATAAGCAACCAAACACTTCATAACCATTCACCCTCTTTGGTTTATTGTATTTTTATTCATTTTATACTTTTATTTTAACATATTTATGTATTCAATATCTTATATTTGTCCGATTATTTCGACATTTTTGTGAAGCCTAAGAGTTACTCTTCTTAAAAATGTTTCCAACATTCCAGGAGTACCATTATTAGAATTGATAAGAATCCACTTTTGCTACCTGTAATAGTATATCTAAAATAACCATTACTTTGTTCATGTTATCTACTATCAAGATAATTAAGTTATTTTATTACTATAGTAAATGATATGTAATCTAAATCTTCGCAAAAACAAAAAGAGAACACGAAGATTTTATACCTTCGCGTTCTCTTTTCCTGTCTTATTCAAATATACTGGGATTGGACCCTTTCACATACAACGGAAGGGTAAAAATAAACGTACTCCCTTTACCTTTATCGCTTTTCACACGTATATCTCCTCCGTGGGCTTTGACAATATATTTTACAATGGACAGCCCCAACCCTGACCCGCCACTGTAGGTAGAACGAGATTTTTCTCCGCGGTAAAAGGATGTGAAGATATAAGGTATATCTTCTTTTCTTATTCCTTGTCCGTTATCAGTAATACTTATAGCTATAGTTCCTTCTAAGTCATCAGCATGAACGTCCATTTTAATTCGATCACTTCCATACCGCACTGCATTATCGATTAGGTTACTCATCACCTGTTCAACACGAATAGGATCCAACAGGATACTAGCTGGCTTCACCTCATTTGTGTAAGTCAATTCCACAGCTTGATTTCGAAGTTCGAATTGATGCTTTGTAATGAGCCTCTCAAAGTAAACCGAGGCGTTCACGACTTCTTTCTCGATAGGAAGCTGATCAACTTCCATCTTAGAGAACTCGAATAAGTCTTCTATTAAATGGTCAAGATGGTCGGTTTTATCATGGATTACTTCAAGATAGCGATGTTTCATTTCCTCATTTTGAACGATCCCATCACGTAACCCTTCCACATATCCTTTAATCGAAGACAATGGAGTACGAAGGTCGTGGGAAATGCTAGCAATCAATTCCTTTCTAGAGTCTTCATATTGTTTCTGCTTCTTAAAGGAATCTTTCACATGCTGCCTCATAACATTAAAGCCTTCAATAAAACGACCAATCTCATCTTTTCTTTTATACACAATAGGATAATCCAGGTTCCCATCTCTCATTTCTTCTGTAGCCTGATAAATATGTTTTAAAGGTGTTAAAACAGTCCTAGATATATATGTCGTCCAGATAACAATCATCAAAATCATCGTTAAGAACCCCATACCTACACTAAGAAGAAGGATGCGTACAATATGATTCATCCTTTGAAATGGTGCGTTTTGTGAAGAATTGGCCTGAATCGTAACATCCCACATTACGCCTGTTTCTGGTTGGACTTGAATGGTAAACGTATTGAAGTTAGGGAGAAAACTATTCATCTCATCGACTTCTCTGTAGTTCTTTGAATCAAAAATTAATTCCTCTTTTTCTGTATGAATGGTAACGTTCATATCATACCGATCCAGGAGTGGTTTGATTTCATTGTAGAAAGCATTTCTATCAGGAAGTTCATCTTTCGTCATCCTTATTTCCTTTTTTACATCGGAAAACAGCTGATCTAATTGGTCATCTTCTTCACTGGATAGTTGATCAGCACCAAGGTATAAGGTCAAGATAGCTACAAGAATCGGAACAATGATTGTAGAGAGAAATGCAAGGACAAGCCTCGTTTTTAAACTAGATTTCATAAGGAATCGTTGAATTTGTATCCAACGCCCCACACGGTTTGTATATACTGCGGTTTAGTCGTATCCGCTTCAATTTTGTCTCTAATTTTACTCATATAGACCGTAACCGTGTTGATATCACCATAATCGGTATAACCCCAAACCTTCTCATACAGCTGTTCCTTCGAAAAAACCTGTCCTTTATGAGAAAGCAATAAGTGAAGCAACTTAAATTCCGTAGCTGACACATTAATCCTTTCCTCATTTACATACAACTCATATCGCTTAACGTCCAATTTCAAATTCCTGAACTCGATGATGTGATCGTACGTTTGCTCTTTGTTGTTAGAAAAATGTTTATATCGACGAAGATGGGCTTTGATTCGTGCCACTAACTCCCCAGGGCTGAACGGCTTTGTCATATAATCATCTGCCCCGATACCAAGTCCTATTATTTTATCGGTATCACTCTTTTTCGCACTCATCATCAAGATAGGAATGTTCGATTCTTTTCGAATCCTTCGACACACTTCGATTCCGTCTATATTCGGCAACATAATATCTAGTACAGCCATGATCGGCTTTTCTTTATAAAATTGAGCAAGCCCCTCCTCTCCGTCATAGGTGAGGATTGCTTCATAGCCTTCTACTTGAAGATAATCTCTGACTAGTTCACCAAGTTCCTTTTCATCTTCAACAATTAATATTTTCTCTTCGTTCATAACAGCCCGCCTTCATAGATTCTTACATTATGCGGCTACATCTCGCTTTTTGAAAACAAACCACGTTAATGTAGTAAACACAATAAAATAAACAATTAAGACAATGACGGAAAAAGTCATCGTCATTCCCTCAACCATTGGAACGCCATTCGTATATTGCTGAAGGTTCGTATTCGCAAACAACACATATTTCACCCAATCATAGTTGCTTAACAATTGAACAAGTTGGGGTCCAGTAAACAATAAAAAGATAGAGATGCCAATCGCAAGAGAACTACTGCGGAATACAGTTGAAATCATAAAGGCTAACGTCACCATCATAAGAAGGTCAATACTATTGAACCCAAAAAGATTAATGATATGCATCATCATGCTCTTCTCTAGAACTTCTCCGTTATTGTACACGAGATACGGGTAATCTGCACCTCCAACTCCAAAGAATAAGCTCCCTACTATGAAAGAAAAACCAAATAATAATACTAGACTAAAAAAGGCAAATAAAATCGTCGAAATGTATTTCGATAGAATAATTTTAGTACGGCTTACCGGCCTGATTAATAATAACTTAATGGTACCCCAGGAGAATTCACTCGCAACCATACCTCCAGCTACAACAATTGTAAATAATGCGATGAGTCCAGTAAAATTCGTTGCATCAATCATGAATCCCCACAGAGACTGAGAATCAACAGGAGGAATATTATGCTCGATTCGATAGTTGTTAATCGCTACTTGTTTCTTTACATACGTTTCACCTGCACCCTTTAAGGGACTTTGTTCTAGCTGTTTTTGTAATTGTGTATTTTCTACTTGAAGTCTTTCTTTCCAGTTGGCACTGTCATCTGATTCCATCACGAATGTAGAAAATATCCCTACAGCCAAAACCGCGAATACCACTAACCCAATCATTACCCATGTTCCTAAGCGTTTATATAGCTTCATATTTTCATTTTGGATTAATTTTAGTAATTTCACCATCTACTTTCCACCTCCCGTAATTTCAAGGAATTTCTCTTCTAATGTTGAATGGATCGTCGTAATGCCATACACATTCATGTTATGTTTAACAAATAATTCATTCATATTTGCAATCTCCTCATACGTAACGGACACATCGACAAAATCTTTACCTTCGTTTACTATTACGGATTCGTATGTGGAGTTCAGCAATTCCACTGCTTTATCCAACGGCGATACATAGAAACGAACTCCTTCCTTAGATGAGGAACCGACAAAGTCCCCAACGGTTTCCACACTAATCAATCTTCCATTCTGGATAATTGCGATACGGTCACACAACAATTGCATTTCAGCTAGAAGGTGACTAGAAACAAACACAGCCATGTTTTCCTCATGAGCAATTCTACGAATATAATTTCGAATTTCACGAATACCTGCAGGATCCAAACCGTTTGTAGGTTCATCCAGAATCAACAAGGATGGAGAATGAAGTAAAGCTTGTGCAAGTCCCAACCTTTGCCTCATCCCAAGGGAGTAGCTCCCTACCTTATTTTTAATACTTTTTTCCAACCCTACCAGCTTCACTACCTCTTGAATCCGGTCTTTTGTAATCTTTGTTGGAACCATTCTTGCGTAGTGAATCAAATTGTCATAACCAGATAGAAACTTGTACATCTCAGGATTTTCAATAATGCCCCCAACATGAGCAATAGCTTTTTCGTAATTTTTTTCAATGCTATGATTGTGAATCAGAATTTCTCCTTCTGTTATATCCATTAATCCTACCATCATACGAATCGTCGTTGTTTTCCCTGCTCCATTTGGTCCAAGAAAACCAAATACCTCACCAGGAAAAACCTCCAAGGATATATCATCAATAATCGTGGTCTTTCCTATTCGTTTCTTTACATTTATTAATTCAGCGACTGGTGTCTTCTCCATCCCAATACCTCCCTTTCAACTAAGACCATTATGCCAAGGAATTCTTATCAACCACTTATAAAAATATTAAAAAAGTATTAACAATTATTATTCCGAAAGATTGTAGTTGCATACTTTCCCACACTAATGAAAAGCTCTGAGCACTCACTATAAAAAAATGTAGTTCTAGAGACAGATGTACGATTCCAAACTTCAAAAAAACCTGTAACCATTAACTTCTTAATGATTACAGGTTTCATTGTTCTTTTCACGCTTAAAATATTTATTGTTTTGTTATGGTTGTATAAATTTTAATGTTTAAAAACGGTCCCTTCATAAGGCGATAATGTTCCGGTTGCAGAACTTTTATTTTCATTGGTTATCAGAACACTAGCCTCTTGTATCGCTTCCACTACTTTCTCATCTAACTCGACCTCCATACTGGAAAAGTTACATAACACAATAAGTGATTCATCTTGCCCTACACGTCGATAGGCAAAGACATTTGGATCATTACGCATAAGTAATTCAAATGTTCCAGTCGTAATGACGTCAAACTCTTTTCGAAGTTGTATGAGATGTTGATAATAATAGAAAATAGAATCCTCATCCGCTAAAGCCGCTTCAGCATTAATCGTCTCATAGTTGCTATTCACCTGAAGCCATGGTGTTCCGTTCGTAAAACCTGCGTTTTTCTGATTGCTCCATTGCATGGGAGTTCGGGCATTGTCTCGTCCCTTTGCATAGATGGCTTCCATGATTCTATCGTGTGACCAGTCAAGGTCTGACTTTTCCTTATACATGTTCAACGTTTCGATATCACGATAATATTCTAAGTGATCAAGGCGAATATTCGTCATCCCTAACTCTTCCCCTTGATAAATGTAAGGAGTCCCTTGCATCATATGCAGACACGTAGCGAGCATTTTTGCAGACTTCACCCGATAGGTTTCATCGTCACCAAATCTAGAAACAATTCTGGGCTGATCATGGTTGTTCCAATACAAACTGTTCCATCCCACACCATGTAGGGAGATCTGCCATTTTTCGAAATTCTCTTTTAGGTCAACTAAATCAAGAGGTTTCAAGTTCCACTTATCTCCGTTTTTTTCGTCTAATCCCATATGTTCAAATGTAAAAATCATATCTAGTTCGTGATTTGCAGGATTCGTGTACTCGATCGCATCTTCAGGACTTGCCCCCGGCATTTCCCCCACTGTCATGATATCGTATTTTGACATAACCTCTTCGTTCATTTCCTGCAAAAATTCATGGATGCGTGGACCATTCACAAAATATGGACCTGGATCTCCGAATTTTTCTCCTGGTTTTATTTCTCCATCCTTAAACTCCTGGTCTTTTGAAATGAAATTGATTACATCCATTCGAAATCCATCTATCCCTTTATCTAACCAAAATTTCATCATGTTATATACGTCTTCTCTTAGTTTGGGATTTTCCCAATTTAAATCAGGCTGCTTTTTCGCAAATAAATGAAGATAGTATTGCTCTGTTTGTTCATCGTATTCCCATGAAGACCCACTAAATATCGAACCCCAGTTTGTTGGAGGTTCTCCGTTTTCTTTTCCGTCCTGCCAGATATAATAGTCACGATAATCGTTATCTTTACTACTTCTTGATTCAATAAACCATTGATGCTCATCAGAAGTATGGTTAACGACTAGGTCCATGACAAGTTTCATACCTCTGCTGTGTAGTTCTTCTATCAGCCTTTCTACATTTTCCATGGTTCCATACTGTTCATAGATTGATTGATAATCTCGAATATCATAACCATTGTCCGCTTGTGGGGAATCATAAATAGGAGATAACCACACTACATCAATTCCCAGTTCTTTTAAATAATCAAGCTTTTCAATGATTCCTGGTATATCTCCCTTTCCATTTCCCGTAGTATCATTAAAACTAATAGGATAAATTTGATATACCACACTCTTTTTCCACCATTCATTTGCCATACTATTCACCCGCTTCACCTTTTCCTATTATTCTAACTTGTGTTTTAACTACTGTATCAAGTAATCCTGAATTATCAACATGTATTTGTCCATCCTTATGAACGGTTATCTTTGTTAAAGAATACTTACCATCTCGATAGTCGTAAGATAGTTCATCATCTTCATACACCGCTCCTACCATCTCTTTATCACTAGAGTAGTAGGCTAACCATTCTATATCTAGGCCTGTTTGCTCTGCTTCATAAAAAAGCGTGTACAAGTATGGTATAAAACGATACCGTAATTGAATGTATTTTTTAACTGACATCATTGTTTCTTCACCAAATACCCATGGCTCCTGATAAATAGAATCCTGTACACTATGATTACGGAAGTAAGGCAAAAACGCTCCTACTTGCGTCCATCTAATCAACAATTCTGGTGTGGTATCGGAAGAAAAACCTCCAACGTCCGCTCCACAAAAAGCAACGCCTGATATCCCTAGATTCATAGACATTGGTAATGACATTTCAAGGTGTTCCCAATGACTTCTGTTATCTCCAGTCCATACCGCGGAATATCGCTGTACCCCTGCATATCCGGCCCTTGTGAGAGAAAATGGCCGTGTATTAGGCATTAAAGCTTGTAGTCCTTCAAACGTTGCTTTACTCATATAAATGCCATATAAATTATGCCCTTCTTTATGGCTAATAAGCTTTCCATCAAGTTTATGCATGACATCTAAATCCATCGTTTTCGTGTCATTGAATACAGAAGGTTCATTCATATCATTCCATATCCCTCGAACCCCTAACTGCGTGTAACATTCATGAAGAGCTCCCCACCATTTTTGAACGTTTTCCTGAAAAAAGTCTGGAAAAGCGCTAGTGCCTGGCCATACTTCTCCGTGATAAACCTCTCCACTCAAATATTTACTAAAGTATCCTTTTAGCATCCCTTCTTTGTAAACCGGGTAGTCAACATCTTGCTTCACCCCAGGGTCTACAATGGGAACAACATCTATACCTTGCTCCTTTAACTCGGAAACCATTTGTTCTACTTGAGGAAAACGATCTTCATCAAAAGTGAATACACGATAACCATCCATATAATGAATATCTAGAAAAATACAATCTAACGGAATATCGTATTTTTTAAATAAAGCAACTACTTTCTCTACTTCATCTTGTGATTGATAACTGTATCGAGATTGGTGGTACCCTAACGACCATTTGGGAGGAAGAGGAGTTGTACCCGTGAGCTTTGTATAATGTTGGAGCGTGTCTTTTATGTCTTCTCCTAACATAATATAACTGTTTACCCCTCCCCCATCTGCTCTTATCGTCATTTTGTTCTCATATCGTTGCATGTCAAATTCAGTACGATAAGAATTATCAAAGAAAATACCAGTAGAAACTCGCCCTGGCTCATGAATAATAGCAAAAGGGATACTTTGATATAATTCCACTGTATCTTTATTGTGGGGAGCAAAAACATCTGTGTTCCAGTTGCTTATCTTTGAACCATTTTTGTTCAAAAAACCACTCTTCTCCCCAAGACCATATACTGGTGCATCAGGAGATTTATGAACCGTTAACGTAACGTGTTTATCAGTAGTATAAGTAACACATGGTGAGTCCGTTGCAAAAAGTAATTCATTATTGTTTTCTACTCTAACAGAAAAAGGTGATTTATAAATGATAGCTTTATAGTTCTGGTAGACCAATTGAATCTCTGTTTCCTTCTCTCCACATATCACGCCAGACAGAGGCTTATCTTTTTCTACCGCAATCGTATTGGTTTCTGAAATATCCCCGAACGGATCAACTCCAAACCGAATCACATTCTCTTCTGTAAAATAAATGAAAAAGGTTCCTTTTGATAGCTTTCCTCTTAATACGTTTCCGTCCCAAGTAATAGATTCTATAGCTCCCACGGAGTGGACATTTTCTTTTTGATTTTCCGCATTAGAAGGTAATATTGCATAACTAGTATCTTCTAACATACCTTAGTCCCTCCCAACTATACGAAATGGTTTGTTCTTTCCAATGACTTCAAATTGAAGGTTCTCTAACTCTGTATAAGTTTCTAGGACAATTTCATGATCATGAACCTCTACGTTTATTTCGATTGTGTGCCCTAAATGGTCTACCATCTTTTCTGCGAACGATGTTTCACAGTACACTTTACATAAAGGGATCTGGTACTGAGATACATCATTTCCAACAGAACTACCTAATTGTCTTGTTTCATCTACATTCAATAGGACAGCAGAATTCATTCGAACAAATACAGGTATTTCATCGACATCCGCTTTCGACGTTACAACCGTAGGACCCTGATGTACTGCATTAGACCATAAATCTACCCATGTACCATTTGGTAGATATACTTTCCTTGATATTGCTTCTTCTTCTATTATTGGAGCGACCAACATGGCATCTCCAAACATATATTCATCATATAGTCCTTCCACTCTTGTATCTTCTGGGTACTCAAGCATTAACGCTTTCATTAATGGAAAACCTGTTTTCGTGGCTTTTTTTGATTCGTGATAAATATAAGGGATCAAATTCATTCGTACATTCGCAAAGAAACGGTACACATCAATAACGTTATCTTCTCCTGTTCTAGTAGCTATGTTCCAAGGGGTACGATCCTGACTGAATTCCGCTTTACTTTCAGCATGATACTGCATAATCGGACAAAAGGCAGCCATGGAAGAGGAGCGCATAAATAATTCTGCCGTGGGGATGTCCCCATTAAATCCTGCTAAATCCCATCCCCAAAACACGATTCCTGCGAGTCCAGCATTAAGACCAGCTACTAGTGACCGCTTAAAAGCATCGAATGTGGAGCGTTCGTCACCTGCCCAATGTGCCGGAAAGTTTTGTGCCCCCGTGTACCCAGCACGGCTGAATGTAATGCCATTGTTTTGTTGGGCAAAATGATAATACGATTCAATATAATCATTCGGATACACATTTCGCATTTCACTGCCAGTTTTTCCATTTGCAAACTGAAGGTTTTTACCGAAAACAAACTCTCCTCCATCTGTCTTAAAACCATCAACACCTAGTTCAATTAAATACTGACGTTTAGCAAACCACCATTTTCTACCTTCATCATGACTGAAGTCCATGATCAAGCTATTCGTAAACCAGTTTTCAGGAATTCTATAAGGGGAACCGTCTTCATTTTGTACAACATATCCGTTCTCAATCATGTATGTTTCATCTTGATCTTTAAGTGGATGATTTTGTTTATTTAAATATTTCTGTATCGGTATTTGCCATAAAATGAGCTTTAAGTTATCTTCATGAAGTTCTTCGACCATTTGCTTTGGATCAGGCCATCTCCCCCAAGAAGGGAACTCCATTTCCTCATAGTGATGGATATGTCCTGGTTCTTTCATGTCATACATTGCATCATTGAACATATAATAGGTTGCTTCATCACTCCATTGCTCTAGCACAATCACAGTGGCAGGAATATTGTGCTTTTTCGTCGCCTCCACCTCTTGCTTTATTATAGATTGTCTATCCCAGTTATTACTGGACATCCATGGTCCTAACGCCCATGCAGGCACCATAGCAGAATTCCCGGTGACGTTCGTATATGCTGCCAACTGTTCCTTATATGTGCCAAAATAAAATTGAATCTCGGTATTCTTATCTTTAGAATGTTGTTCAAACATCATGGTGCATTTATCTTTTAACTCAGAAGCCAAATCAAACTTCGTATAAGAGGCTGTATTGATATAACAACCATAGCCACTATTCGTCATATAAAAAGGAATTGGAATATACGTCCTTGTACCTTGATCCCGATACTGATTATACACATAACAATCTATAACATTGCCACGTTGCTCTATTGCATTATACCGTTCCCCGAATCCATAAAATTGCTCCTCCAAAGGACTTTCCCAGTGTATATTCCATTCTCTTACTACTCCATTCACATCCATTTTCCATTCAATTGGCGGATAAAGAGAATGAGAGGTTAATAGTTTCTTTTCGCCTTTGTAAAGAGAAAGAGAGGGATTATTCGCTTCCACCTCTAGTCTAAATTCCCCTGAGACTAGTGTCGTAGTTGAATCTTGTTGGTTTTCTCCCAACTGTTGCTCTCCATGCTGGTGAAAGTTCAAACTCATCCCTTCATCCCTAAGAGATATATGTAAGGTCTGGTTACTGCTAAGAGCGAGCTTGACTTCATTTTTATTCGCTGCGATGATTTCAAATTGTTGGAGACTATCTTTCTTCCAAGTCATTAACTTGTAATATTGAGACTGAAGCTGTTTACCATTCTCAAGATTAGCATAAAAATAATAGGTATATTTCTCATGGTTTGGTAGAGAAGATATGGTACCTTGATAAATAACGGTATCTTGAACATTTTTCGCTTTTAAAGAGATCTCTTTATCCCAGGTTTTTGACTTATTTTCCATCACTAGTCCTACGTCCAGAATTTCTGTATTACTCGTAACCTCACATGCAAAATGAATAGGATCTTCTAAGGTGGGATAATGAGGAAACCGTTCTGTTGCTTGTGATTCGTACACATTCTCATTACCCAACGGATCATGAAGGATTTTATCCTCTATGTTTTCTCCTGAAGCATAAAAATCAAACATACCAATTATTACTTCAGCAAGTTTATCTTCTTTGTTATGTTGCTTTACATAATTGGCAAATCGGAATGCTTTTTCTCTTTCTGACTTCTCTAAGTAATAAAGGGCTATCATGGCTGTTGCAGCTAATGAAACATGAGTGGCACCTCGAAAAGGAAGTAACCCATTATCTTCTTCAAAATGAAGAACCATCTGTTGTGTTGCCTCTACCATAATCAAATCTTCAGGGGAAAATAATCCATACGGCATAACAGCTAACGTTTGTTCAACAGAAATTGTTCTACTATTAGCACTGTTTAGTGCAGTACCACGTGATAATAAATGGTCAAAAATAAAATCGCGTACGGCTGTCATCGTTTTCTGAAGTACAGCTTCTCCTCTAATATGCTTTGTTTCTTGCAAGGCAGCGTAAGTCATAGCTAAGTTGGCTAAATATATATCTTTATTTGATTGCTCCCATATACTTCTATGCTCCTTCCTCCATTCTTTCGTTAAATAGGAAACATATGGCTCATAGTTGATCGTATTTAAACGTTGATTGTTTGGTGTAAGGCCTACTTGTTTCTGCAGAACCCAAAGCCATGTTGCAATAGTGTATAGTTCATCCTGCTCTATATTAGGCTGCAAATGTAGAATAGATGCCTCTACTGCCTCGTAATCTCCTTTTAATTGACGAAGATACGTTTGGAGTAGCGCTGTATATTTTGGATTAGTCTCCATTATTATCATCCTTTCATTAAAAAAGCGCTAGCGCCCTGCTAGCGACGTGCTGCCCACAGGACGGGGGTTGGTTCGATTAAGACAGCTGCGTCACGCAGCTGTCTTAATCGAACCTCCTTTAAACCCTTTTGAGATAAAGGAAACACGGAGAGTGATAGCGCTCCGATGTTGACTTATCTTAAGGAGGAGCAGGAAGTTTGCTAGTCGCTGGACGCTGGAGCTAGACATGTTCGCGCCAGAACTTATACTCTCTTTTCTTTTGAAAAAGGATATATGTGCTGTACAAAGCACATATATCCTTCTCCATATAGGTTTACTCACTTAATATCTGTTCATATTCTGATTGCAATGTTTTTAATACGTCTTCTGTTGTTTTATCTCCATTTAATGCTTTTTCAAATTCTTGATTTGTTACATCACTAATCTTACTCCAATTATCTACTGCCGGAGGTAATACAAGTGTATCCAAAGCATTAAATACTGCTTGACGATTCTCTGGAGGAGTCTGCTCTAAATAAGGCTGTAAAATATCTTCGTTCGTTATTGCCGGTAGTTCCCAAGAATTCTCCACTCGTAATTTAGCAACTTCCTCACTAGCACTCATAAATGCAGCGAATTTATATGCGGCTTCCTTTTTATCCGTATCTGCAGAAACGGCCAAACCATTAGCAAAGAAGTGGTGTGCTTTTTGCGTATTTCCTGCTTCAAGCGCTACATCCCACTCAAAAGATGCATCCTTAAAGGCATCAAACATCCAAATACCTGTATGAACGATTCCTAACTGACCATTTAAAAATAAATCTGCAGGTGCTTGCCCAGACATCTCTGCAGGAGATGGAGATACACCTGATTCGTTTACTTTGTCTACCATGTAATTTAATGCTTCTAAGTTTTCTTCCTTATCAACAGTAGGATTTCCATCTTGATCGAATAAGTTTCCACCATTTTGAGCGGCAATTTTAAAGTATTCATTCATTGTGACAGGTGCGTACGTTCCCCACACATTATTCTCTTCGTCGGTAATCTTCTCAGCAGCAGCTAATTCATCTTCCCATGTCCAATCTTCTGTCGGGTAGTCGACGCCAGCTTTATCAAATAGGTCTTTGTTATAGAAAGTCAAAACGTTAGAAAAGCTTTCAACCATACCATATTGCTTGCCTTCAAACTGATAAGCTTTGAATGCTTCTTGATTTAATTGTTTAGGGTCAAAGTTTTCATCTTCTTCAATCATTGTAGAGAGATCTGCTAATGTACCTTTAGAAGCATACTGCACGAAATTCTCATAATTTAGTTCAAACACATCTGGTGCGTTTCCACCAGCTATTCGCGTTTGAAGCTTTGTGAAATAATCCTGATAAGCTGTTAATTCTGTATTCACTTTAATATTAGGGTTTTCTTCTTCGAAAGCAGTTACAATATCAGCCAATACATCTTCATAGTTTGGAGTTGCAGAGAAACTATAATAGGTAATTTCTGTTTGACCACCTTCGGAATCATTCTCTTCCCCTCCGCTTTCAGAAGAAGTACAACCTACTAAACCAAGAACACCTACAACAAGCAGCACCAATAAAGACCACCATTTTTTCATGTAATTTCTCCCCTTTAAATACTATTTATTCTTTCATTCCGCTCATTGTCATACCCTGAATGAAGTATTTCTGAGCGAAAAGATAGACAATCAAAATAGGTAATACACTAATTACAACCCCAGACATCATTAATCCCCAATCTGTTGCCCATCTTCCTTGTAATAGGGATAGTCCAAGAGGTAGTGTGGCTAGCTTTTCATTACTAACGACAATCAATGGCCATAGGAAGTTATTCCATGATTGCATAAAAGTAAAGATGCCTAATGTTGCAAGCATTGGCTTAATTAGAGGCAAGCAAACTTTGTAAAAAACTTGAAAATGATTAGCTCCATCCATAAATGCTGCTTCTTCTAGTTCACGAGGGATTCCTAACATGGCCTGACGCATTAAAAAGGTTCCAAACACTGCAAACATAGTAGGTATAATTAGACCAGGGTATGAATCTAGCCATCCAAACTGTTTGATCAAGATAAACTGAGGAATCATGGTGACTTGAGTAGGTACCATCATAGTAGCAAGATAGAGTAAAAATAATTTATCCCGCCCTTTAAAATGCATCCTAGCAAAAGCATAAGCAGCCATAGAACTAAAAATCATCTGTCCTATCGTTGTAAGTACAGCAACTATTATAGAGTTCCATAAAAACCTCATCATAGGAAATTGTTGTGTAACCTTTTCATAGTTACTTGTAGTAGGTTCGCTCGGAATAAACTCTGGTGGCAATACCATTGTAGCTCCATTTGGCTTCAAAGAAGTTGATATCATCCACAGGAAAGGAACCAACATTATGGAAGCGCCTACAATTAAAAGTAAGTAAAATAGGATTCTTTTTAGTATAGGGCGGTTTTTTTCCTTCTTCTCTTGATTCGTTTGATAAGCCATTTGTTCATTCGAAGTCTGAGCTTCCATAATTAATTCGCCCCCTTATCCTGGAATTTCATTTGAATCCATGTAAATAAGAATATAACCAAGAATAATACCCAACTCATCGCAGAAGCATAACCCATTTCAAAGTAACGAAACGCATGATTATATATGTTTTGAACCATAACAATGGTTGATCCCCCAGGACCTCCACCAGTCATGATCATGACCTGGTCAAATACTTGAAAAGAGTTAATTAATGAGATAATCGTTACAAAGAACGTTGTAGGTGCTAATAGTGGTATCGTTATGTTCCATAGCTGTCGAAATTTACTAGCGCCATCAATGGAAGCTGCTTCATAATAAGTAGGAGAAATGTTTTGTAACCCTCCTAAAAAAAGCACCATTACAAATCCAATATCTTTCCATGCACTTGCTAATATAATTCCTATCATTGCTGTACTCGGGTCATTTAACCATTGAGGTCCACTTATACCGATTGTGGATAAGAGGTAGTTAATCAGTCCGTACTCAGGGTTATATAGCCATTTCCAAACTAGTGATACAGCGACCCAACTTGTTATAACTGGTAGGAAGAATGTAGCCCTAAAAAATGCGCGGAATTTCATTTTTTGATTTAGTAACAAGGCACAAGCAAGCCCAAAAATAAGTACTAAAGGTAAATATCCTACTATAAAGAGAATGGTATTACGAAATGACACCCAAAACTCTGGATCTTGAACTAAACGAATGTAATTTTCGATACCATTAAAAGACATAGAACCAAGTAAATCCCAATCCGTAAAACTAATCACTAACGAGGATACAATGGGTACACCAATGAATGTTAAAAACCCTAGTAAGTTTGGTAAGAGGAATACACATAACCAAAAGAACGTTTTCTTCTTCGTCATACTTACCACTTCGCACACCCCCTTCTATTACAATCCTGCCTTTATAGGTTCATAGATAGGTTCCTGAAAGATTTGATTGATGGCAAGTAATGCCCCACCAGTGAACCAAGCATCATCATTGAGCCCAGAAAACACAAGATCTGTTTTAATGTCCACTTTCTCAAAGAAGTTATCATTAGCAATAAGGTTTACTTCATGATTAAATAAATGACTATACTTCACACCTTCTCCTACAATGATAATTTTATCTGGATTAAAGGTATTAATAAGGTTTCTTAATCCATAACCTAAGTATGTTCCCATTTCTTTCATTAGATTTATTGCAAACTCGTTGCCTTCTTCTGCCGTCTTTGCTACTTCTGAAAAATGAAAGTCTTTTAAATTGCTAGAAGAATGGTTAGCTTGCTCTTGCGCTTTATTCTTGAAATAAAATTCGGATGCGTACATTTCCAAACAACCATTTTGTCCACAGTGACAAGGATATCCATTTGGCACAAGTGTGGTATGACCAAACTCTCCAGCCCCGCCTACTGATCCATAATAAATTTTTCGATCGATGACAACTGATAATCCAACTCCAGCACCAATAGATACAACTAAAAAGTTTTGGTTCGATTTGCCTTCTCCTTTTTCTAACTCAGCTAATGTATATCCGTTAATATTGTTATCCACGAATACCTGAGCCTCAGGAAAAGATTCCTTTACCATTTTTGTGATGGGGACATTCTCCCATCCAAGCATCGAAGATCTTATAATTGTTCCATCATGTCTGTTTACCAGCCCAGAAGACAGGATGCCTATACCTAATAGAAAAGATAGATCTTTCTTTTCTTGTGTAAAGATCTGGTGAATTTCGGCTTCAATCATATCAGTAACATTTTCTGGAGACTCTTTTTTGGAAAATAAAGCATACCTTTTGCATAGTATTTCACCTTCCATATTTGTAAGCGCTGTCAAAATTTGCTCTTCTTCAATTTTCACACTTATAATGTAACCATGATCCTTGTTAAACCTAAGTAACTTCGCCTTTCTTCCACCTGTAGAGGTAGCCTCTCCTACTTCATAAATTAACCTTTGCGTCTTCAATTCCTCGATAATATAAGACAGTGTAGAAACACCCAACTCACATTGTTTCGCTATTTCTGATCTACTGACCGGCTGTTGATGCCTAATAATATTCAAAACCTTAAACCGATTAATTTCTTTAATAAGTTCTTTACTCCCAGTTCTTAACGCACGCATTACATCCACTCCTAGTAACACCTTTAACTTACTTTTTTCATTGAACGAATTAAGTATGGTTTTAATATACATCAAGATAGATGAATTTACAATAATTTTTTGAAAATTTTAACGAATAACTGACGTAAATAAAACGGCTGCAACTATTAAACTAATGTTACAGCTTCTTTATCTTCATTATTCAAAATAGTATTGGAACAGCCACCTCTACCCTGTCAAAGTAAAAACAATGCTATTTTAATAAGGAAATAATTAAATAGAATTCGTATTGACTTAAATACATTTTGCTAAGTATCTTACAATATTCCCCTGGCCAAGAGGAAGGAATACCTGTCGAGTATTCTTCGATAGGACTGTCTTTGTATTTTGCCTTTCCATCAATACCCTAAAAAGACATATAGCCTCCAATCATTGCAAATCAACCCAGCCTGACCACCCAAATTTCCTTCCCTGTTAATACTTTGGAACTTGGAGATTTCTCGCTGTCATCACGGATTTGCACCTGGAATCCTTTTATATCAAATTCAGCCATACTAGAAAGCTTAAAAACTCCCTACCGAATTCATAAGCAGGGAGTTTTATACGTACCATTATGTAAGTTTAAAGCTATTTACTCTTCTTCCTGCTCCTCATAAATAAACAGTGGAAGGAAAGGAAGAAGAACTATTATGATTAACAATACATACATTACAAATTTTGCAAATTGATCTAATAAGAAATAAGAAAATATATAATATGAAATCAGTAGTATTAAAGGAATGATATATCCATAAATCAATACTGTTTCCCCCTTCGTGACTTTTATTAAACATTATCCCCATAGATGTATAGTTTATTAAAATTTTTCACAAAATGGTAAAAGAAGCAATTTTGCGCTTGTATCTTTATCATAAGCTTCACTCAACTTATAAGGAGACTATATATGTGGGAATGGATTAGACTAACTAATAACAAGAAGAAACCAACACAATCCAAACACGGGAGTCATCCCCCTAAAAATATGGAAGAAAGCATCCCTGCTTTAATAAACAGGATGGAACAGTCAAAAGACTTTATCAAATGGACGATAGAAGGTCCAACTTCCTGTATTCTTTCCTACTATACGACCCTGGTGGACAGCAAGATTGTCAATCGACATATTTTACCCACCATCAAGGAAGAAAAAAGAAGCAGTTTAGATGAATTACAGAGTTACCTTCCTCTCGAAAAAATGATTATGACAGACGATCCAGAAAAAATAAAAAATTATTTATTACAAGGATTTGTTTTCATTCAAATGGAAGAAAGACATTCTCAAGGCCTACTTATCCCTGCGAGCAAAAGAGAAGGTCGGAAAATAAGCATCCCGGAAGTAGAATTCAGTGTAGTCGGTCCTAAAGAAGCCTTTGTTGAGTCAATTGACACAAACATTAACCTCGTACGCAAAAGAATCACTAAAACCCAACTCACCATTGAAGAAGTGAGTGTTGGTTCTTATACCGAAACACGTATTGCTATTCTATATATAGATGAAATAGCTGATAAGGAAAATGTTCAAACCGTCCTGCAACGATTACATAACATTAATTATGATCAAGTGATTGACAGTTCTTTCATCTCCCAGATGATTTCCGATAACTCGAATTCCCCCTTTCCTCTGTTTTTAGATACCGAACGACCTGATCGAACAGTTGAGGCATTAATAGAAGGGAAAATCTCTATTATTGTAGATGGATCCCCTCATTCTATTATTGCCCCTTCGACTTTCACTGAATTTCTGTCATCATCAGATGACTATTTTATACCATGGCCATTAGCATCTACCTTTCGACTCATCCGTCTATTTGCCGTTTTATTCTCGGTGCTTATAACGTCATTATATGTTGCTGTTTTGACTCATCATGTGGAAATGATACCAGATCAATTGATGGCAACAATTGTTACTTCGCGGGCAAATATTCCGTTTCCGCCTATTTTGGAAGTGATTATATTGGAATTTGCAATAGAACTGCTACGCGAAGCTGGTGCAAGACTACCTTCTAAAATTGGCCAAACGATTGGTATTGTAGGAGGAATCGTAATTGGAACTGCAGCTGTAGATGCAGGGCTTACCAGTAATGTGTTGTTGATTTTAGTGGCTTTAGGAGCACTCGCTTCCTTTACTACTCCTGTTTATCAATTTAGTAACACAATTCGTTTAATACGTTTCCCTTTTATTATTGGAGCACAAATATGGGGAGTATTGGGTATTGGGATTATTTCAGCTTTTTTAATAGGTCACCTTATACAATTGAAATCGATTGGTAGACCTTTTCTTGCACCTCTGTATCCAACTAGGTTAAAAGATCTAAAGGACGCTTTTATTCGATTACCATTTAACAAACAGTATACAAGACCTTTCGAGGTAAGACCTACTGATCCTACAAGATTTAATAAAAGTCTGGCGGATGAAAAGAGGGATATTGATGAGTAATAAGAAAGTGTCAATTTCCGAATCATCGATGGTTTCCCCTATATTTGTGTTTTTTTTGATTCATGCTATGCAAGTAGGAGTGGGAATCCTAGGATTTGAAAAGCATATTGTTCAAAAAGTAGGGTATGATGGATGGATTTCCCTTATTATATCAGGACTTCTCGTTCATATTATTTTATGGATGATTTATTCTATTCTAAACAACAACTCCCATAATGATATTGTAACTGTTCATAGGAAGATGTTCGGTCGATATATTGGCCATTTTGTAAGTATGCTATTTAGTCTTTACTTCCTCCTCCTAACTTTAGAAGTAATGAGAACCTATATAGAAGTAGTGCAAGTGTGGATTTTTCCTCAATTGAATATCTGGTTTTTCACGTTAGTTTTTATCCTGTTAATTTACTACTTAGTTTCAGGAGGAATTAGAACGATAACAGGAATAGCCGTCATTAGTGTGATGATAGGCATCCCTCTTATTCTCCTTAAAATTTTTCCTGTGCAAACTGGAGATATCGTTGCTACCTATCCAAGCGTTAAACATAACGTGTCTGATTTACTTCTAGGTGTTGAGCCTAGTTTGCTAAGTTTCCTGGGAGTTGAATTACTATTTGTATATTATCCCTTCCTTAAGCATGCTCGCTCTTCTCAAAAGTGGGCTCAATTCGGGGCCTTTTTCACTCTCTTGGTCTACCTGATATCTATGATCATTTCGTTTATGTACTTCAGTGAGGAGCAAATAAAAATTGTTACATGGCCAACTCTAGACTTATGGAAGATCGTTGATTTTCCATTTTTAGAACGCTTTGAATATATAGGGATTGCTGTGTGGTTGTTTGTTGTATTGCCTAATTGTTGCTTAGCTCTTTGGGGTGCCACTCGTATTCCAAAAAGAATATTTCATATAAAACAGAAATATGTTTTAGCAGCCTTTTGTTTAGTACTTTATTTAAGCACTTGCTTACTTAACGAGTTAATTGAAGTTAATCATCTTAATGATATTACCAATCGTATAGGAGTATATGTCTTAATGTACATTCCGATTTTATGGGTCCTGAAATTAATTTTTTATAAAGTGAGGAATAATTATGAAAGGTAGGTTTTCCTTCATTTTTATAAGTTTTCTTATACTAGCTGGCTGTCAACAAAACTATAGTGTAGAAGATAGGGTATTAGTAATTCTTTCAGGTTTTGACTATGTAGATGATCAAACAATTAAAGGAACCGTAGCTATACCACAAATAATTAGGAGAGAAAAGACTCAAGAATTTTCAAATGAAGTATCGATTACAGAAACTGCATCTTCTATTAAAGAATTGTTATTAAAAATGCAACATAAAACTTCCAAACCAATTTCTAACGGGAAATTGAAAGTATCTCTCTATGGGGAAAAACTTGCAAAAGAAGGGATTTTGAACTACGTCGAATATCTAAGTAGGGATCCTGTAATTGGTCGCAATATTTCACTCTGTATAGTAAATGGCGAAGCTGAGAATTTAATTAAAGGACCATATAATAATAGAGAAGGGACAACCGCAGAATATATAGGTAAACTGATTGGACAAAATATCCAGAGAGGAAACTTCCCGAATTCAAATTTACATTTATTCTTAAAACATCATTATGCCGTAGGGATAGACCCCATTCTTCCTGTTCTAAAAAAAGAAAATAATGATGTGGTCCTAAAGGGGATAGGAATTCTAAAAGATGGTGTCTTAGTACACACAGTTCCATATTCTGAAGGTTTTTTCTTTAAGGTATTAAAAGATAGAGCAAGCTTCGGTATATTAACTATGCCCTACCAAGATCAAAATGTGGTTTTAGAAAATGTAGTTTCCAAAGTTACTTATCATACCTCGGGAGATGCAAGTAATCCAAAGTTTAACATTGAAGTAAAGGTAAAGGGTTATCTAAATGAGGTTGCTAATATGAATGTCGCTGTAACCCCCAAGATGATCGAAGATATTGAATCAAAAATGATAACATTTTCAAAAGAAAAAGGTCTTGAGCTAATTAACCAATTTAAAGAAAAGGATATAGACCCCTTTGGGTTTGGATATATATTGAAGAATCGTTTTCCGAATTTCACGTTAGAGAAATGGAAAACACAATATCCGGATGTTCCAATCAGCATTGATTTTAAAATAGACATCACTCATAAAGGGATAAGAGATGGATAAGAATTTTTCAACATTATGGAATGACGGAATTGGATAATTTCCGTCATTAATAAAGGACCTTATTCTTCGGGGCTCCAATCCACTCTTTATTTACGTCGTACACCGCTACACGATACTGACTCCCAGTAATAAACCAACTCTCATCAGATGTGAGTATGGTCCTCAGGGTTAAATTCTTTTTCTATGGGATGCATCATGCGGGTGATATGTCAGTAGTAAACTATTGTAATTCTCCACTATCTCTACTATAATAACTAAACATTTAGAAATTAGAAACAAATTACGAGAAGGTTTTTCAACGCTAAACATTTTATAGAAGAGGTGCTGTCATGAGTCAACATATATCATTCGTACAAAGAGAAGAGTTAAAGAACAAACCTGCATCTGATGCTTTAGGGTTTGGAGTTCATTACACTGACCACATGTTTGTGATGGATTATGAGGAAGAACAAGGATGGCATGATCCGAGAATTGTTCCGTATGGCCCTCTTACTATGGACCCAGCAGCTATGGTGTTTCACTATGGACAAGCGATATTCGAAGGTTTGAAGGCATATACGACACCAGAGGGTACAGTTCAACTATTTCGTCCAGATCGAAATATGAAGCGATTTAACCAGTCATGCGAGCGTCTTCACATCCCTAAGATCGATGAGGATTTCTTGTTAAACGCGATCCAACAATTGCTTTTAACGGATAAAGATTGGATTCCGAATCAGGAAGGTACCTCCTTATATATTCGTCCCTATGTGTTCGCGACAGAGCCTTTTATTGGAGTCCGTCCTTCCAAACAATATAAATTACTCGTGATTCTTTCTCCTGTAGGATCTTATTATGGGGATCAACTTAGCCCTGTGCCAATCTACGTTGAGGAAAAATATATCCGAGCTTCCGTTGGAGGAGTTGGCGAAGTGAAAACAGCAGGAAATTATGCTGCTAGTATGAAAGCACAGAAAGAAGCTGAAGCAAAAGGCTACTCCCAAATCCTCTGGCTTGATTCCAAAGAAAATAAATATGTAGAAGAAGTCGGTAGTATGAACATCTTCTTTAAAATCAACGGAGAAGTCGTAACCCCTGCATTAAGTGGAAGTATCTTAAATGGAGTGACACGTAATTCCGTAATCGAACTACTCAACCATTGGGGTATCCCGGTTCGAGAAGAGAAGATTTCCATCCAAGAAATTTTTGATGCTCATGAACGTGGTGAATTAGAGGAAGTATTCGGTGCTGGTACAGCCGTTGTTATTTCTCCAGTTGGAGAATTAACATGGAATGACCAAACTATTCAGGTAAACGATAAAAACATCGGCTCATTATCCCAACGTCTTTATGACACCATTACAGGAATTCAATTTGGCAAGATAGAAGATGAATTCAACTGGACTGTTCAAGTGGATGAAGTAAAGGTATAATCTTAAAACAAGAGCTCCCTACCAATTGGTGAGGGAGCTCTTGTTTTATAACTCTTATTAAGTTCCACAAAACGTTTGGTAAGGACCTCTTGATGGGTCAGGCCATGTAGCATATTCTTCTTGTTCCTCTGAGTACTCATAAGGATTAGAAAGAACGTTCATTAACCGCTCCATCACACCATAGTCATCTTTGTTGACTGCAGCTTGAAGCGCTTCTTCTACGCGGTGGTTCCTTGGGATAACTGCAGGGTTAGCGTTTTTCATCACTTCATAAATAGACGCATTCGTTTCTTCCTGTCTAGCCACTCTCTCTTGCCATTGTTTATACCAGTTCGTAAACTCTTCTGTACCATACATAGGCGTATCCTCTACTTTCTTGAGTGTTAAAGCGCGAAATGTATTGGTGAAATCAGCACGATTCGTTTTCATAATGTCGAGAAGGTTATCAATTAACTCTCTGTCTTGCTTTTCTTCATTTAAGAGGCCTAGTTTCTTTCTCATTCCTATAAGCCAATGACTATAATAGATTTTCTCAAAATGAGCTAGAGCTTCTTTGGCTAGTTCGACACCTTCCTCTTGATCTGCATGGAATAATGGCAATAACGCCTCAGCAAAGCGTGCGAGGTTCCATTGACCAATGGCTGGTTGGTTTTGATAAGCATAGCGACCTTGCGTATCAATAGAACTGAAGACGGTTTTCGGGTCAAATTCATCCATAAAGGCACACGGACCATAATCAATTGTTTCCCCACTGATTGTCATGTTATCCGTATTCATAACCCCATGGATAAAGCCAACCAGTTGCCATTTAGCGATGAGTGCAGCCTGTTGTTCGATGACTTTTTTATAAAGTGAAAGGTATGGATTCTCATCCTCTTTCACCTCTGGGTAATGACGATGGATGGCGTAATCAGCGAGTGTCTTGAGATCTTCTTTACTGCCCCATTCTGACACGTATTCAAACGTCCCGACACGCAGATGACTTGCTGCAACGCGGGTAAGTACAGCACCAGGTAGCTCTCTTTCACGCCTCACAGATTCCCCTGTTTTCACTACAGAAAGACTACGATTAGTTGGAATGCCGAGACCATGCATAGCTTCACTGATGATGTATTCTCGTAACATCGGTCCAAGTGTCGCACGGCCATCGCCTGCACGAGAATATGGTGTCGTTCCTGATCCTTTCAGCTGAATATCGAGCGTTTCCTCTGAAGAGGTCATATGCTCCCCAAGTAACACAGCTCTACCGTCCCCTAACATCGTAAAGCCTCCGAACTGATGCCCGGCATAAGCCATTGCAATCGGCAACGCACCTTCAGGGAGTTGGTTCCCACTCAATATATCAATACCTTCTTGGCTTTGTAGCCTCTTACCATCTAGACCTAAAGATTGTGCCAACTCTTCATTAAACACAACCATCTCCGGAGAACGTACAGGAGTAGGGTCCACCCTTTCAAAAAACATGTCCGGCAGACGAGTATAACTATGATCGAAGTTCCATCCCATTTCATTATTCGTTGTCATACAATCACCTTTATTTCATTAATATTTTTTTATCATTTAGTCTTCTACAAAAAACAAAACTCACACAAGCTTCTATGGAAAAATTGTGTTCACTTGTACTTTCTTTCTTCTATGATTACATGTGAAAGCGGAGTTTTAAAAGATTTCGCTTATTTTATTAAGGAATTTCACCTATTATTAGCTGCTATGTACCCTCATTATAATCGTTTCATAGAGTTTTTTACTTTTTAGAATTATAACGGACTAAACCAGATGATATCTATAGAGAAAGTAGAAATAAGATTACTTAACTCCATGTATCTCTTAAGAAATATAGTGGGTAAAGGGGGGGGGTGCTCCATTTTTTTACTTAATTTTGTATTATTTTTATTTTATCGGCTCCTAGACCTGGTGGATTGGTTTCTGTATGTATTTGGTTTTGGTCATATCTCACCCTAACTGATTGTCCTACTTTATATTGGTTTTGATTTTCAATGGTGAACCAAGAGCCATCATTTTCTCTAGCTATCCGTAATGACTCATCGTAATTTGCAGTTTCTAATATTTCTTTTTCGATATCAGGTATTACTAATACTCTTTGATAAACCTCTTTGGTTTCTACATATGCTACTGTACCTTTAACCTCGGCAATCTTCGTTTTTCTACTTAATTCCTCACTGTTGTCTGTGCACCCTATCAACATGGCCCCCATCATCAACACATGTAATCTTTTCATGTAATCACTCCATTTAATTGTAAACTTAAATTTTTCATGAAAGAAATGGTTGCGACGTGCCAGTTCTTAGAAGAAAGATCAAGTTAGTAACCGCAAAGTTTGACTATAAACACTTCTGAAAAAGATAACAGAAAGATTAAATTAATTGCCGTTTTAATCAATATGTGCTTCAAACATAACAAACCGCCATATCAACGATAATGGCGGTTTGTTGCTTCGTTAATGATTCCGATTGGGCTCGAACCAACGACCTCATGCCTGTCAAGCATGCGCTCTCCCAACTGAGCTACGGAATCGTGTGGGAATATGTTTTGCAGTATTCTTTTTGACATCTTTTAATATACCGCTTTCCTCCCACTATGTCAACGTTTTCTGGTGAATTTTCACGTGTGTACTGGATGAGGTTGGTTCTCTGGTACAGGAGCTGGTTTTGCTTTTGGCCTATTTATCTTCCCTACAATAAACTGACCGAATGGTAAATACGAAATCAGGTAACTTATCAAAATGGAACCTACTGTCCCTGCTAGGAATAAGATAACTACATACAAGCCCATATTAATGTATATTGGTATATCTTTTAAGTAGCGTGTCGCATTATACATGACCAATAGATGAAGCAAGTAAATACTATACGAATAGCTGCTCACAATCATAACGATTCTAGGCATTACTTTGATCCTTTTGGCCATTAGATATAGCGCAAAAAATACAAACACTGTATAAAGCAAAATATCTGGCCTTTTGGATGAGACTAACCGAATGGAATCAGTATATTCCATCGTTAGTGGCAGAGCTATTGTTACAACTACTCCTGTGTAGACCCATTTCTTATACTTCGTAATCATTTCAACGAACGTGTCGATATGTTTTCCAGCATAATATCCAACTGTGAAATAGAAAATCCAGCCTACAAATGGGAGCTTGTAGTAGCTCCAAAATGTTGCTATAGGAGGGAAGTCATTGCCACTCATGAAATTAAAAAATGATAAATAAAGTGCATTTATGATAAAGGATGCAAGGATGACCCATTTAGCTGGAAAGCGGTCAAAATACTTTTTCATTACATAGTGTAGCGCATAAAATTGAAAAATAATTAGAACAAAATAGCCATGCCATAACCCTAACACAGCTTTATCAAAGAAGGTGTTCAGTACCTTTTGAAGCTCCCATCCATATAAGTACCATGGATACAATGCATAAAGTAAAGCGATAGATAGGTAAGGAACAAAGATATAAAGTAGACGCTTCTTCCAAAATGATTTTGGTAGTCGATCTGGGTAGGAATAAGATAGCAAGAATTCTGATAGCATAACAAACAATGGTGTAGCATACATCATCGCCAGTTTGATCATATAAAAGCTATCAACAGTGAGTTTAGGAAGTTGGTAGTTTGATTGAGTTAGTGTCATAGAATGAATGAGTACAACAGATATACACGCAACAAAACGAATGAAGTAGATTTCAGTTATTGGTTTTCGGTTCAATTATTTTCCTCCTCTAACAAACATCTATTATTATACAGTAGTTTAGGAGAAAAGATATATTGGACACAAAAGTTCACATAACTTTTAGAATCACAATGATAAGGTCCTTCCATTTCGTTCTAATAAGAGTTCTACTTACCATCATAGCAGCACAGATATGCATGATAAGGGTGTTCCGGCGCCGCTCATTTTTATTTTACATGTCCATCAATTACCTTATGTATTCATGTTTCTTTAGCATTTCGGGCATAATAAATCCCAGAAACGAATAGGAGTTTTTGGTTATGGAGGCACAAACGCAGAAAGCATCATGGTTTGGTAACGTAAGAGGGGATCTATTGTCAGGCACAGTAGTAGCGTTAGCATTGGTTCCTGAAGCGATTGCTTTTTCCATTATTGCTGGGGTAGATCCGATGGTAGGCTTGTACGCCTCTTTTATTATTTCGGTCGTCATTGCATTTGTTGGCGGACGTCCGGGGATGATTTCAGGTGCCACAGGTATCTATGGCGTTATTGATGGTGGATTTGGTCGCAGGCTATGGACTTTCCTACTTACTGGCAGCAACCATCTTAACAGGGATTCTTCAGATTGCGTTTGGTTTGCAGGTGCAGGTTGGGTGATGTATGCGATGGTGATAGGAGCGTTAGCTATTATTTATCTTTTACCTTATGTAAGTAAAGTAGTCCCTTCTGCATTAGTAGCCATCGTGGTTATCACAACGATTGCCTTACTATAAGAAACGACCATAAGTACTGTCGGGGATATGGGCGAGATTACAAGAGTATTCCCCTCCTTCGTCCTGCCAATGATACCGTTGACGATTGAAACATTTCGCATCATTTTTCCCTATGCCCTTGGCTTAGCAATTGTAGGACTTGTCGAATCATTGTTAACGAGGCAAGCATTGTCGATGATGCTACCGGCACTACTAGTAACAAAAACCAGGAATCAAAAGGCCAAGGTTTGGCTAATATTGTAACAGGGTTCTTTGGCGGCATGGCAGGATGCGCTATGATAGGCCAGTCTGTCATTAATGTACAATCTGGTGGTAGAGGGCGTTTAGCATTGTTAACTGCAGGCCTTGTCCTTATCTTCCTGATTGTGTTCCTAGGGGATATAGTATCTCAAATTCCGATGGCCGCCTTGGTTGGCGTCATGATTATGGTATCGATTGGGACATTCGACTGGAACTCATTGAAAACAATCACAATTGTGCCTTTTACAGACAACATTGTCATGGTGCTTACCGTCGTTACCGTTATTTTCACTCACAATCTAGCTATAGGCGTGTTAGCTGGTATCTTGTTAAGTTCAATGTTTTTTGTAAATAAAATTTCCAAAGTACATGTGAAGCGATCCATCGAAGGTAATCGCATGATTATGTATTTTCAAGGAGAACTGTTCTTTGCTTCTGTTACTGATTTAATCGATAACTTTGACTTCTCAATCGATGAAGCGCAGGAAGTCGTTCTGAATTTCAATGAAGCGCGATTATGGGATGATTCTGCGGTCGTGGTATTAGACAAAATTGTACGTACGTTTGAGGCCAAAGGGGTTAACGCGTACGCAGTGGGATTAAGCAAGTCGAGTTCTGATTTAAATAAAAAACTAGCCAGAAAATTAAGCAGTCATTAAAGAACAAAAGCTCAGGGCGCCCGTTTAGCGACGTATATGCTGTGGCCTACACGACGTAGATTGGTTCGATTTTGCTGCACGATGCTGCGAACTTAATCAAACCTCCTTCAACCCAGAACTTCCCCTTAGTCCATAGGAGATAAAGGAAAACACGAAAACATGAGTGATTCGATGTGAACTTAATCATACGAAGGCGAGGTAAACATACTAGTCGCTGGGCGCTGAAGCTGGACATGTAAGAGCCATATTTTATAATTTCTTTGCGGGTGAGAAAGGAGGAATACCGTGTATAAAACTATTTTATTAGCTTCAGACGGATCCGATCATTCAGTACGAGCAGCTGAACATGCTATCCATATTGCTACGTGTAATGAAAATGCTTCCCTCACTATTCTATACGTTGAGAATCACCGGGATGCCAAAACGAATACACTTCATAACTGGAATAGCCCTGAAAATTTTTATGTATTGGATGATAAATTTGCTGAAATAGAAGAGAAAGCAAAAAAGGCTAATATACATTATCATGTGACTACTATTTATGGAGAAGCAGGACCAGCTATTGTAAAGTATGCTAATAACGGTGACTTTGATATGGTCATCGTTGGGAGTCGTGGTCTTAACGGATTTCAAGAAATGGTGTTAGGAAGTGTGAGCCACAAAGTTGCAAAACGGGTACATTGCCCAGTTTTGATTATTAAATGATACTAAGAGTTTTTTACATAGATATATTGCAGAAGAGTAAGTTGATAGTAAGATTAAGGCAAAAATAAAGCAAGCGGACCAAACCACATGATTTGATCCGCTTAACTATCACGATTTTAACTAATAGTGATCATGATTGAACACAATATGCGCCTTGTATCACCCGTTTTTGGAGAAGTGTAACTTGTAATCTTTGGTGGTGGTAGGGTTATATTCACTTCTACCACGCTTTTGCTCGTTTTGAATCACGTTATGCTCATTACCATACCATATTATTGAGCTGGTACGGCTCCACCTGCTGAGTCGTACCGTGCGTAGAAGTCTTGCAAGAATTGGTTAGCGATATCTGCATCGTGGATAAATAGAATGTTTTCATCATTGATTTCATTACCGTTTGTGCTCCAGTTCGTTGAGCCGACGATAGTTGTTGGGTCACTGTTTGGATTCTCGGCATCGATTAGCATCGTTTTGCTGTGTAGTTTTCGATCTTCATTGTCTTCATAAACCGGAGCTACATTGTTCCAGCGTATATTTGGATTGTTCGTTGATTCTTGAGATGCGGTTCTCCCTGTCATCTCAATAGAAGCTGACCACCACTGATTCCAAAAGCTTTCATCGTAAACGCCTTTCACATCAAAACCAGTTAATGAACCTTCTAAATCATTATAGGAGCCTTCCCATTTGTTCTTCAGTTCATTTACAAGTGCCTGGTCGGACCAAGCAAAAATGCTAAAGTACGAGCTATAATCTGCTTCATTTTTAACATAAGAAGTCATTGCACCAACAGCATCGTCACCGGCAGAGAAATACACATCTACCGTTTTTCCACCAACTGTTACGTGATGACGTGTATTGTCTATTTTACGTCCGTGGAAATTGGATGCGTCTGGGTCTGGAGACATGCCTGCTGCTCCCCACATTTCATCAAACTCTGTTTTATACACATCTGCTAGATCTGTAGAGTGCAGTTCGACTACGTTTTGCGTATTCCCACCAAGAACGTCATTCTGCATATTTTCTTCTGAGCCATATAGGCCTGTTACCGTGAAGTTCCAGCTGCCTGTGAACACCCATTTTCCATCGACAACCGCGAATTTATTATGCATTTGATTACCTGGGGAATAATAGCTTCCATCATCTTTTTGTTCAGCATCAGCTAATAGATATCCTGATTGAGTATCGTTTCCGACACCTGCTGTAACCTGATTCATTCCCGTTACCGAAGATGGTAGATTATATTGTTCTCGGAGTGCGCTGTCTTCTACGGCAAACATGATCGAGTCTGAGAATACTTCAATATCGTCTGAAGTACCGATGGTTCCATCCTGCCCTCTAACCATTTGCTCGATATAGAGGCGCATCTTTTGGTAACGTTCTGTATAATGAGGGTCACTTCCATCCTTTGCATCTGCTAGAATCCGTACATCTACTCCTTGAGCTGCCTTGGCCACTAGAGCATCAACAATGTTTGGCAAATTGATCTCATAGGTTGCGAGATCAACCGTAGATGTCGCATTGTTAATTCGGTTGATTAATCGGTCTTCCAAGTTCACATTGTAGTTGGCTTTATTGCCGGATGTCGCGGCCTGTTCGTGTACGCATTTATTAAAGTACACATTAATGGACCCTGCTGTATTAGAAACATTGTTTAGTTGTTCTTCATTTGTTGAACAACCTGTTGCAGATTCGGATGATGATTTTGGTGTACCATTCCCTTCATTATAGGAAGATGTAGAAGTAAACCAGTTGGAGGAGCTTGTCCCACTAACGGTTACGTCCTGACGAGCCATTGTAGACTTCGTATCGTTATCTCCCGCATACCAACTGTCAACTTCATCGATGACATTGCTACTTCCATCTTTCAGTTCCAGGTGTTCCCCTGAATTACTGAGAGAGCCTGTGTAGATATGATCAGCAGCTACTTCTGAAACAGTACTGTCATCTGTACGTTCAAGTAAGTAATACCCATCTGCAGGGATGCTACCGGATAGCGAGATAGAAGGAGAGCCATCTGTAGCGATTAACGTCCAACCTTCTACTGAGACGCTAGAGCTTGTTGTGTTATGTAATTCAATCCATTCGTCATTATAACTAGTCGTTGTGCCCATCCAGGCCACTTCACTAATGACCACATCTCTTACAGCCTCGGCATGAGAGGTTGATGCTTGAGGTACGTTTGTTGCGAATAAACTTACAATCATCACGGTTACAATCCACTTATGCATTTTCATTTATCTGTTTTCCACCCCTTTTGTATGTATGAAATCTAACGATTGCTACGATATCATATACAAAAGGACATTTTTCCTATTTTCCATATAATTATCAAAAGTTGAGTCTACTGACTCATCGAATGGAATTTTCGTCCAAATTTAAAGGGCCATAAGCGGACAATAGAACATTTAATTATATTTAAATAATGAATTTACAATCGTTTTACAAAAAAAGTAGATTATTCCTTCTCAAAACGGGAATGAAGAAAATATACGAAGAAGGGAGGTGCTTGTATGCCGAATACAGGTGAAAAACCAGGACAAGGAACGTACAAATGCCGCCGTTGTGGAGAAAAAGTAACCCTTGATGACACAGATGACATTCTACCTCCGTGCCCGAATTGCGAAGCTACGGACTACGATCAAGCTTAACGAGAAATTCGCTGATCGACGCTTCATCATATCCGTAAAGCTTTCCTAGAACCCAGTGGTCAAAAGAAGTTTTGGGAGCCTGTGGCAGCTGTGCTATTATATCGAGAATATGTGGATGCTTATACATCCATAATGTGTACCAATCATCAGTCAAAGGCTGGAGTGTGTAGGAAACACTTAACTGTGCTAGTAGTTCTCGTACGTCTTCTACATATCTCGATTGAATAGCCATCGATGCTGCAGGCTTTCCCCTTTTGATCATATAACTATATAACGAAAGCTTTTCACGAACATGTGCAGGAACCACTTACCTCATCGCCTCTTTCCATACTTTTTTCTGGGACATTTATAAACGCTCCTACATTAGGTATATGCTGTCGTCTTCTTTCGATATGTCATATAAAAATGTGGACTACATCATATATGAATAGCCCACTAAAACCTTCCTCATGATTCCACTCTTTTTTCTAGCACTTCTCTTGCTTCTTTCTCGTTCATATTCAATTCAATGGCAGGATGATAGAGCATTTCTAGCATTTTCTGATCCAATATGGTTGGTGTGTGATGTTGAGAGCGAATGTAATTATACAAAATACATATCATTTGGGAAATGTCCAAATAAACCAAACGCATAATACATCTCATGATAGGCAATTCGTTTTCGATTATGTAGTTTGTAAATTGTACCAATAATAACATTAGTCTTCGCAAAGCCTGAATGCGAGTTTACTAGCTCCGAAGAAGCAAAACCTAGTAGCTCTTCTCCTGGTTTAAGGTGGAGAATGGGCTTTCCATATTGCGGCCTCCACGACGTAGGTTGGTTCGATGTTGCTACGTGAAGTAGCGATTTTAATCGAACTTCTTTCCGTAGAATGAAGGGGATCACGAAAACATGCTTGATTCGATGATAACTTATCGTACGGAGGCGAGGGAAGAATACTAGTCGCCGGGCGCTGCAGCTGGATATGACCACATCACTTTTTTAGTTATACACATGAATTGAATTTTATAATTTCGCTATAAAATAAAAAAGCCGAACCATTTTGATTCAGCTTACGTTACATTCCTATATCATTGTTTCTCCTGCCTAATCATTCTTATAGCTTGCACGATAAAACTTACTCCTGCTCCTAGATAACAAATGATTGTAATCCAGCTCAGTTGTTCATTCGATCTAAACAACGACCCTAAGATGACCAAAATAAGTGCAATTACCAATAGAGTATAAGTTTTCATTATGTCATCACCACTCCTTCTTTTCATTTTACAATATCCTTCATTACTTTACGATAATAGAACAAAAGAGAAAGCGCCAGGTTAGCGACGTATAAACTGCTGCCCACAGGACGTGGGTTAGATCGATGTTGCTATGTGAAGTAGCGATTTTAATCGAACTTCTTTCCGTATGAGATAAAAGAAACGAAGAGCGTTAGCTGTTCGATGTTAACTTATCGTACGGAGGAGAGAGAAGCATACTAGTCGCTGGGCGCTGAAGCTGAACGTGGCCACATAACTTTTTTAGTTATACACAATTCAACATTTTATAGTACGCTATACAACAAAAAAACCTGATTACCACTAGTGATAATCAGGTTTCCATTTATGCTTTATATTAGTTGTGGACCAATACTACACCCAAGCCCCAAGGCCACCTTTAACATTGGTAATATGCTTAAAACCTTGTTTCTTCAATGCCTTAGCTGCCTTCATGCTTCTCATTCCACTTTGACAAAGAACGATAACCTCTTTATCTTTATCTAGCTCGCTAGAACGAGTTGCAATATCCCCTAAGGGAATGTTCTTGAAAGGCTTCTGGTGATTGGTCTTGTATTCTCTTGGTGTTCGTACATCTATGAATTGCACGTTTTTTTCTTTCGTACGATTCTTTACTTCTGCTGGTGTTGTGTTAGCGATTCCTTTAACAGGCATGAACCGACTAATGACAAACCATATGATTCCGATTAAGATTACATACTGTATAATGCTTTCCACACACATTCACTCCCTGATTCTTCTCTTGTTTTCACTAGACTATTTATTTGCTTTTCACTAGTAGTTGAACCGCTTCATTGATCAATTCACTAGAACCTTCGTTATTTTCATCCTGCTCGCGGATGCATTTTTCTAGGTTTGAACTAACTACTAATGCGGACGTGCGGTCGAGTGCACTTTTGACAGCAGACATTTGCGTGACAACTTCTTTGCAATCTTTCTCTTCTTCCATCATTTTAAGCAAGCCTCTCACTTGTCCTTCAATACGTTTGATTCTATTTTTCACTTGCGCATCGTAATGCATAACAGCATCCTCCTTCTTCTGGAATGGTGTATCCCACTACGTTATACCCTTTCTTTCTCAATAGGCGTGTAGCGAGATTTTTTTCTATTGAATCAGTTGATATTAGCACAACATCCTTATCAGGGATATCAGTGTAGTGTCGATTTAAATAAGGCAATGGAATACAAAAAGCTTCCTGATTTGCTTCAATAGCTGATGTTTGATAAGCTCGAGTATCGACCATTATAACCTCTTCGTACGTCGCTTCTACATCGCGTACATTTATTTTATCCACACCTGCTACAGGAACGTATCGTCTCATAACAAAGAACAGCACCAAGGCAGTTATACCAAATACTATATACATCGTAATCCCCTACCTTTTAGTTAATCTAATTTCATTTTATACCCCCATAGGTATTAAGTCAACCTAAAAATTCACCAATCCGTTCAACCTTTCGTACAAGCATTTTTCTTCTTTATTTGGTAGACTACAACTAACTTTTTCCATAATGAAGGAGGGAAACAAATGGATGCATTCAGACAAGATATAAGCGAGTTACAACGAATGATGACAAATGGAGAAACCACATCTAAGAATCTTACAATGATGTACCTCCAGCAAATTGCGAGTTATGATCAAAATGGACCAAATATCAATGCCATTTTAGAGATCAACCCTGATGCGTTACATACCGCAGAAGCCCTTGATGTTGAAAGGAAACGTGACGGGACAAGAGGGCCGCTTCATGGTATTCCCATTATCGTAAAAGATAACATTGATACAGGCGATAAAATGCATACTAGTGCAGGTTCTGTAGCTTTGGAGCACCATTATGCTAAGCAGGATGCTTTTCTTGTAAAACAACTTCGTGATGCTGGGGTTATTATTCTAGGGAAGTCGAATCTGACCGAATGGGCGAACTTCATAACCGAAGGAATGCCGAATGGCTATAGTTCACGCGGGGGACAAGTTCTGAATCCATATGGACCTGGTCAATTTGATGTAGGGGGTTCGAGTTCTGGATCAGCAGCTGCTGTTGCTTCTCAATTTGCTGCTGGAGCTATCGGAACGGAAACAAGCGGCTCCATCCTTAGCCCTGCCAGCAGTAATTCAGTAGTTGGTTTAAAACCTACAGTGGGACTCATTAGTCGAACGGGCATTATTCCCATTGCCAACAGTCAAGATACAGCAGGTCCTATCACAAAAACGGTGGAAGACGCGGCTGTGTTACTAGGTGCGCTTGTTGGGATTGATGATGAGGACTCGGCAACGAAAATGAGTCGGGGGAGATACGTACCTGATTATACCAAATACCTTCAAACCACATCCTTACAAGGTGCACGAATTGGTGTGGACCGAGGTTATCTTGAGTCCTTGGATGAGGAAGAATTAACGTTGATTGAGCAAGCTATCGAAAACATGCAAAAACAAGGCGCAGAAATTGTAGATATTACAATTACCACAGAGAATCGAGATTCCAGCGTTATGTTCCATGAATTCAAAAACGGACTGAATGCGTATTTATCCACCTGTTCCGAGCAAGTGCCCGTGCATACCCTTCATGAATTAATTCAATATAATGAAGAGCACGCTGATGTTGCACTTCGGTACGGTCAAACGTTGTTCACAGCTGCAGAAGAAAAAAGCGGAACGTTAACCGAACCAGAATACCTTCTAGACCGTTTAGGTGATATACAGTATTCTCAGAAAGAAGGAATTGACCGGGTCATGAAAGAGCATAGCCTAGAAGCTATTTTATTTGCTAACAACCTAGGTGCAGGTATTGCAGCTATGGCCGGTTATCCATCTATATCTGTTCCAGCAGGGTTCACGGCAACTGACGGTAAACCAGTTGGACTCACTTTGACAAGTATGGCCTTTCAAGAAACACAGCTCCTATCGCTCGCATATGCATACGAGCAGACTTCTCGTGTGATGCGCAAATCTCCTAGCGTAACGGAATAGTGTAAATCCTATAGACATAAAGAAGGACCTATACCTCAAATGGTATAGGTCCTTCTTAATCATAATAGGAAGATGCGGCTCATAGATATCTAGCTCCATCGCCCAACGACTAGCAAACTTTCTGCTCCTCCTTACGATAAGTCAACATCGGGACCCTTGCGCTCTCCATGTTTCCTTTCGTCCTACACGACGTAGGTTGGTTCGATGTTGCTGCGTGACGCAGCGGTCTTAATCGAACTTCCATTATTTCAGAACTTCTTCTAAATCACTTTTAGACAGTTTGTACGTCGCTAACCGGGCGCTCCCGCTTTTCTTTATGAATTCGGTTTTGCTTTAACAACAGGCTCGCCAATCATATCTTTTTTATAAAAGAACTGGGCCGCGATAAGTGCAGAAAATCCGACTAGTCCTGCAATATCGGAAACGGCATGTGGATAAATCAATGCGAGCCCTGAAGCTACAGCAAGGACGCGTTCTATCCAATAGGTTTTGCGGTACCAGTAGCCGATCATGCCGGCTCCAATCGCAATCATACCTGATACGGCTGTGAATAGAGCCCAAATGAGCTCAACTGCGTTTGTATCAATCATCAACAATTCTGGGCTCAGGACGAACATATACGGAATGATGAATGCGGCGATGGCCAATTTGGCGGCGTTAACCCCAGTCCGTATCGGTTCGCCTCCTGATACACCAGCGGCAGCAAAGGCTGCAAGGGCAACAGGTGGAGTGATGTCAGCAACAATTCCGAAGTAGAATACGAAAAGATGCGCTGGCAAATCATCGACACCGAGTAAGATAATCGCTGGTGCTGCAATCGTTGATGTAATAACGTAGTTAGCTGTTGTAGGGGACCCCATCCCTAAAATGATTGCAGCAATCATCGTGAAGAATAGCGTCAGTAACAACTGTTGATTTGCCAATTCAACAAGACTGTTTGCCAATTTAAGACCTAGACCTGTCTTCGTTACAACACCAACAATAATACCCGCTGCGGCTGTTGCAACAACAACACCCAGAGCTGTGCGGGCACCATCAACGAGCGCTTCCACAGAATCAATAAAGTTGCGGTCAAATAAATAACTTACAAGTACGGTTATCATACCGCCCCATACGAGACTGTTTTGTATCAAATCACCAGGCATGCCACCTGCGATGATCGTTTTAATAATCGGATATCCTATCGCACCTGCTACAAAGGCAACGATATAGAGCTTACGGAATTTCTCTGGTCGTAGCAACCCAACAAGAATCGTCGTTATAATACCATAGAAGGCTGATAGAATAACACTTAGTCCAGAAGCTAAGAAAAACACAATCGCAAAGATAGGCGCTAGTAGATACAACCTCTTAAATACTTCTTTACGGTCAGGTAGTTCTTCTTCTTCCATTCCCCGAAGACCTAATCGTTTTGCTTCGAAGTGAGTCATGATCCATATTCCTGTAAAGTATAGGATCGCTGGAATAAGTGCTGCTTTCGCAATACTCCAGTAGTCAATCCCAATAAATTCAATCATAAGAAAGGCAGCTGCACCCATAATTGGAGGCATAAGCTGTCCTCCGGTAGATGCTGCAGCCTCGACGCCGCCAGCGAATTCTTTACGATAACCAAGGCGTTTCATCATCGGAATGGTAAAAGAACCAGATGTAACAACGTTTGCAACCGAACTACCGCTGATTGTACCCTGAAGGGCACTAGAGAAGATTGCCACTTTTGCTGGGCCGCCAGTACGTCTACCAGCAAGCGTTACAGCTAGGTCGTTGAAATATTGTCCGACTCCTGTTTTTACTAAGAATGCTCCAAATAATAAGAACAAGAAAATAAAGGTGGATGATACCGCTAGGGGTGTGCCTAATATTCCTTCTGTTGTGAAATACATGGACTGGACTAAGTTATCTATGTCCACTCCTCGATGAATGAGGAAGCCAGGCATTTGGCGCCCCCAGTAGGCGTAAGCAAGAAATAGTGCTGCTATAATCGTTATTGGTAAGCCTACCGCCCGCCTTGTTGCTTCTAGGATAAGAAGCACGGCCAAAATCCCAACGTACAAATCTACTTGTGAAATCTGACCTGCACTTTGAATAAGTTCATTATACTGAATTGGCCAGTATGCTCCTACACCAATTCCTAATATGGATAAAATATAATCATACCAACTTAGTTTTCCTCTAGCTTGTTTCTTTTTTGTCGCAGGGTAAAGAAGGAAAACAAGTCCTAGACCAAAACCTAGGTGAATGGGACGGTGTATTTGTGCTGGTAAACGCTCAAATACGGTGAACCACACTTGGTAAAGAGAGAAAGCCAGCAATCCAAAAAAGACGATTTTCGCTAATATACCTGAAAGCTCTCGTGAGCCTGATTCTTTATCGTACTTACTCAACACTTCCTTTTGTTGATCTTGAGATAATGATTGATCTTCGTTACTCAAGCATATTCACTCCTTTCCAGAGCTGCCACCTGCTTCGTGTTTGTGCATCGATGGTTACATTTGTTCCTGCTCCGACGTAGTTTTTTAATAAATAAGTTTGATTATTGTGTATGACTTTATGCTCTGCCCTAACCTGTCCCACTGACAAATTCAATTCTTCAAATGGTGTTGCGTTTTCACTTTTCTCAATAATATATTTTCCGTCCTCCATCCGAAAGGTGTCTTCCCCATGTGCATCGGAAGGCATGCCAATCGCAGTATCTTCATACACCAGTTTTACCGGTTTTATATTTCCCTCGATAGCCTGGTAATACTCCACTACTTCAGATAAATGAACAGAGTGAGTGTATTTGATATGAAAGTTCCGATTTTCTTCTATTGGGAGATAGGCCAATAATTCACCTGTTCTTTGCTTTTCGAAGGTAAGTATATAGTGGTATGGATAAAAAATATATGTGGCTAGGGCCGCTATTAGAATGAATATAATTGCGGTGAGAGTGCCCCACTTTTTGGTTGAACGTGCCATTGCCAATCCCTTCTTAAATAGCAGGAAAAGATAGACCTAGGTTGGCCTATCTTTGCTCTACTATCCTGCGAAATTACTTACTGATTCCTTTTTCATCAAAGTATTTCTTCGCACCAGGATGAAGGTCAATTCCTACACCTTCTAGTGCACTTTCAGCTGAGATGAATTCCCCTTTTGTGTGAGAAATTGCATCTGTGTTTTCGAAGATTGCTTTTGTCATGTTATAGACAACATCTTCGCCCAGGTCCTTACGCGTTACAAGCATAGCTTGAACAGCTACCGTGGTTACGTCGCTTTTTAGACCATACGTACCTTCTTTCACCGTATCCTTCGCATAGTAAGGGAATTTCTCTTTCAATTCATTAATTTTACCTTCTTTAATCGGAACAATAGTCACGTCTGTTGTAGCTGCAAGACCTTCTACTGCACCAGTTGGTGTACCAGACGTAATGAATGCCGCATCAATGGAACCATCTTGAATACCTGAAGTAGATTCACCGAAGTCAAGGTTTTGAGCATCAATGTCATCTGTGCTTAAACCATGAATATCAAGGATATTTTCCGCATTTGCGCGTGTACCTGAACCAGGTGCACCGATAGATACAGTTTTTCCTTTAAGATCCTCAACAGATTCAATACCTGATTCTTTGGTTGTAACGATTTGAATGGTTTCAGGGTAAAGAGAGCCCATCGCCTGAACGTTTTCAATTTTATTACCTTCAAACATAAGCTTTCCTTCAGCTGCATACGCAGCGATATCTGTCTGTACAAAAGCTACCTGTCCATCGCCGTCAGCAATTTTCTTCATGTTTTCGACAGAAGCACCTGAAGATGTTGCATTCGCTTCTACGTTCTCAAGATTATCGTTAATTACTTTTGCAAAGGTGCCACCAAGTGGGTAATATGTACCCTGGTTTCCTCCAGTTAGCATGCTGACAAATTGTTTGCCGCCACTGTCACCTTCACCACTTTCTCCACCGTTTCCTTCATTTCCGCCATCAGCTGTACCGCCGCCACATGCAGCAAGCACTAGTGAAAGCGCTATCACAAATAATAATCCTAAAAATCTTCTTTGTTTCATAAGTTAACCCCCTCGTTATAATACGTCGCTTGATATTTTACCAAGTTAATACACGAAAAACAATTGGGTAAAATACCTACTTTTAAAAATTTTTATAATTCTTTTTTCATCCAGGCGTATTTCTTTCACCTCCTTATTAATATGCCCAAGGCAAGAATAAGCTATATCGCTCTTATCCTACCATCTTTTATAACAATATGCTATTTATTTACATTTACCTCTTTATACTCAAATCAACATTCATAATCACTCCTTATGAAAACTTCTTAACGCAAACCAAAGAAACCTGTACCAAAGATTGGCACAGGATTTTTTGGATAAGCTCTAGTAAAGTTATACTAAAAAGTAAAAAAATGTAATATATGAAATTAGCTCAACCGATCTTCCTCATCACGAATCTTTATTTCGTCTTCCTCTAGTTCTTCTTCGTAGTCACGAAGACGGTGGGCAATTCTCCCAGAAGCATTTGCGGCAATACTTGCGATGATATCATCCAAAAATGTATGTACACCTTTAACTTCCTTCGTATCTAGTTCCTTGATCAAGCCAATTTTTTGTTTATCAAGGTGACCATATGTCGTGACGGCAATACTTCCATACCCGAATACCGCGCCTAATGCAATGGTCTCATCCACACCAAAAAGTCCTTCATCTGATTCAACGATTTGTTGAAGTGGCTGTGATAATTGATTGTTTTCAGCTAATTTATCCAGTTCAATACCGACTAATACGGCATGTTGAATTTCGCGTTTTTCCAATACACGATCGACGCTTTCATAACAATCATCCATCGTTAATGTGTCCGTATATTGAGCTTGCATTTCATATACAATTTCAGCAATCCCTTGTACGGTTGCTCCTCGTTCTTGTAGTAGTTCACGGGCTGCACGTTCCACTTCACGACTATGTACTTGGTTACTTGTTTGTGCCAATCTACCTTCCTCCTTACATCATGCTTGTTTACAATAGTTACACATTCCCTTTGTGTTTTTGAGTAAACTCCTTAAATTCTACTCTTCGCATCGTTTGTGATACACTAAACGTATTGGCGTTTATGAAGTAAATATTAAGGGAAATGGGAAGGATAACTTCCTGTATTGATGAGGAGGTAGAAGATGGGCAGAGATGGAACAATGGTGGATCATACAATCGAAAGTAAATACTTAGAAGAATCTTTGACGGTGAAAATGTATAAGCCGTCCTCGTTCTCTCCTTTATACAAGTATCATATCTGTATTATGCAAGACGGGGATGACTACATGCAGCTCGGTCGAATTGCTACTCTTAGTGATCGCTATCATGAAGATCAATCCATTGAGAATACAATCTTTGTTGGTATTCACTACAATGACAAATATGATCGCCGTGAAAAATATCATCCCGACGGAAGTAAATTCACAGCTTACATGAAGTTTTTGGCTAATGAGGTTGTACCTTTATTAGACGAAGAGTTACCAACCTACCATATGGGAGGCTCGCGTTCATTAATGGGAGATTCTCTTGGTGGGACGATAGCACTAATGACAGCCATTAAGTATCCAAACACGTTTGGAAAAGTTATCATGCAATCACCATACGTTGATGAATACGTACTTAATCAAGTGGAACAGAGTAAAGAAGTATCCTCTATGGATATCTACCATACGATTGGGAATGAAGAAACGAATGTTCCAACAACAGACGGAGATCGTCAGGATTTCCTTACCCCAAACCGTAAGCTCAGGGATGTTTTAGAGAAAAAGTGTTCAAGCTATACGTACCACGAACTAGATGGTGAGCATACATGGAAATACTGGCAAAAAGACTTAAAACGTGTTCTTCCAACCATGTTCGGGCAAGGGGAGTAAGCAGTAGTTTTTTTTAATTTATACCAATTCGTTAGATGTCGAAAATTCAATAAAAAATCTAGAAGAATGATGTCAGAAAATTTGTTATAATAGATTCATTCCCTAAAACGCTTCACTTGCTTGAAGCATGGTAACGTTTACAACTCACACTATATATATCAGGAGGTTATAGGATGAAATATGGTATAGCAATCTTTCCATCAAAAGACATCCAAGATGTAGCTAATTCGTATCGGATGCGTTATGACCCTCATTACGCACTCATTCCACCACATATTACATTGAAGGAAGCGTTTGAGGAAGACGATGAAGACATCGAGAAAGTAGTTAAGGAACTCTCGGAAGTAGCAAAAGAAACAAATCCTTTCTCATTTGCTATTCGTAAGTTAAGTACTTTTTCTCCAGTAACAAATACTATTTATATGAAGGTAGAAGCAAGTGAAGAATTGCAGAACCTTCATGAACGACTAAATAGAACAGACATTCCAAAAGAGGATACATTTAATTTTGTACCTCATATTACCATTGCGCAAAAGCTATCAGATGATGAGCATTCTGATGTTTATGGCAGTCTACAAATGAAGAGTTTTGAATTTGAAGAGCGAATCGATCGTTTTCAATTGCTCTATCAATTAGATAATGGATCATGGACGGTATATGAAACCTTCCGTCTTGGAAAGGGTTAAGCCACGTGAACATTCAACAAACAACAACTGAACAACAAAAAAAGGACGCTTTTTTCGTTCGTCAAAAAGTGTTCGTTGAAGAACAACATGTATCGATGGAAGAAGAAATGGATCAATTCGACGACTATGCTAATCATTTTGTCGGTTATGAACACGATGCTCCCGTAGCTGCGAGTCGGCTTAGGTTTTTAGAAGAATACGGCAAGCTCGAGCGTATTGCTGTGCTGAAAGATTATCGTGGCAATTCATACGGAAAGCAAATGATTCTATTCATGGAAGACTTCGTAAAAGCGGAAGGTTACTCCAAAACCAAACTCAATGCTCAAACAAGAGCGATTAGATTTTATGAATCATTAGGCTACGAGGTTATTTCAGATGAGGAATTTATGGATGCCGGAATTCCCCATAAGACGATGACAAAATCGTTAAGCTAGTGTGTATTCCAATCAACAGAAATGAATAAAACCTAACATCGCATGTGATTTCTATAATGGAAATCACATGCGATTTTTCATGAGATTAGATATATTATTCAAAGTAGGTTAATTGTCGCAAAACATAGTGCCAGAACCCCCACTAGCCTTGTTTCGTTATATATTTCTCCATTCCTAATATTTTTTGTATAACTCCCTCGTCCTATGTCAATGATGGATGTATCAACAAAAAGAAAGGATGGGAGGAGAATGGTGTTTGGTCAGATTTTTGTGGAGACGTTAATCGGCTTTCTTTGCTTATTCGTACTAACCAAATTACTCGGTAAATCGCAAATCACTCAAATTACGGCCTTTGATTTTATTTCTGCTCTTGTTCTTGGGGAATTAGTTGGAAACGCTCTATATGATAAAGAAGTAGGAATCCCGCAAATTTTGTTTGCTGTATTCCTGTGGGGAATCTTGATTTACACTACGGAAATCATCACGCAAAAGGTGAAAAGAACACGCGCCTTGCTGGAAGGTAGTCCCACTATTATTATCTATAAGGGAAAACTCCAAAAAGAAAACTTAACTAAAGGGAAGTTAGATATTAATCAACTTCAACATTTATTACGTGCAAAAGATATTTTTTCATTAAAAGAGGTTGAATATGCCGTCTTAGAAACTAATGGTACCGTGTCCGTTTTGAAAAAATCCTTACAGCAACCAACGACACGGAATGACTTGAATTTGCAACCCGAAACCGTCCCCCTTCCTCGTAGCGTTATCACGGATGGGGAGGTTATATGGGATAACCTTCAAGAAGTTGGGCTGGATGAAGCATGGTTACTTGATCAACTCAAACAAGAACAGATTTCTTCACCGAAGGATGTTCTATATGCTGAATATAAAGAAGGAGAAGCATTGTATGTGGTCCCATACTAAGCTTCTCCTTCTTTGTTATATAGTGTGTGTAGGTTGAAAATATTACTTTTTTTCTTTTTCTTTAATGGTAAACATCCATCGATACTGATGAATTTGATACTCGATTTGTTCTTGTTTCAATAAAGCAATGAGATATGCTGTGATGGCTGTACGGAACAACAACCATTGGGATAACTGATTCACGGTTACCTTAAAGGTTTCACACATGTAAGCAATAATCTCTTCGTGACTTACAAATTCCTGTTCTTGAATGTACTGCTTCAACATGTGTAGGAGTTCATGGTGATAGGCAATATTCGCATCAACTGTTGGATGAAAATCCTCTTCAAATTGCCCATGACCTGGAACAGCACCATCACATCTAATATCTTTCAAGCGATATAGACTTTGAATGGCATGATAGGCATCTGTAAGGAATGGAATTTTATGTTTTATAAGTTGCTCCTCACTAAAGTAAGCATCTCCAGCATACAAACAATCATGAATAAGAATGCCCAATTGGTAATAGCTGTGCCCAGGTAGTAAGTATGTAGTGAAATGAAACCCATCTCGTTCATAAACACCTTCTTGTAGCACTTCATCTATAAAAATCGGTTTCCCTTCTAGAAATTTGTTTCGTAATTCTGGTACAGGATCATTCCCTCCAAATAAATAGAGAGGCTCTAAGGATGGATTGCGTAAGATTGCCTCTTCATAATAAGGAGCAAAGGTATATATAGAACGATCTTGTTGTAAGTAAGACCCACCACCATAATGGTCTGAGTGGGCATGGGTTATAAATAAGTGGGTTACAGGTAGAGCATGTTCATCTAAGTGATTCAGCACTTTCTTCATTGTTTGTGCATCAATACCAGTGTCAATGATCATGCCGGAATCGCCTTTATGGACGTAACCTATGTTCACCGCACCATGAAAATAGTAGCAATAGTCGTTGATTTGTTTAAATTGCATAAGGGTCTACTCCTTCGGCATTTTTTACACACTTTCGTTAAAATGCCGTCCAATTCCTGTTAAGTCAGAGTAAATTTTTTGTCCTTTTCCTGCGTGAGCTGTATTTGGTGTATAAATTTGACTAGGTTTTCGAGAAGTTTGTTGCTTCTCCAGCCGTTCTTCGTATTCTTGAAATTCTTTACGGTCTTCATCTCTTGGTTCGTTTTCACGCAAATTTTCCTCTAAGTCGAGCCTAAAGACAGGATCGACATGAAATGGATCTCGTTTCGGACTCTCAACACGTTCGCGGTAATCATTGTACTGATGATGCGCAATAGGTAAGATGTACCCCATAGTGTATTCCTCCTTATAAATATGATCCTTTATATTACCATTACCCGAATATTACTATAGTTATTCGCCTGAATTGCTTGTTTTCATAGGGATATACGCTAAAACAGGTCTAATGATGGAGCCGCTTACATTTATTATTCGCCTTTATCAGGCAAAAGTCCTTTTTCACGGTGCAGACCCCCACTCCTTTACAGTGGTAGCGCGGTATTAATGCGGGGGTCTAGCACCACAAAAAAGCTTCTTAAGTGCATGACTTAAGAAGCGTTACTCTTCCATTTTCTTCTCTAATTGCTTCATGGCGTTTTCGATGTCATCCATACTTTTTTTAAAGGAAGGTTGCCAATCGTCATGCCACTCGTTAAAATCTTTCTCAAATTTCGCGTGCTTTTTCTCAGGAAATTGAAGCCATTTTTCGTTTCGACCAAGGTGTTTATGAACATCATGAAACGGCTTCATCCAATGAGGTTCGAAGATTCGAATTCTCCCCATTATCGGTTATCCCTTTTTTTCTTACCGCAACCACAGCCACTTTTCTTTTTCAACGGTCTTGGAGAAACGCTTTTCTTTTGGATTGGCTGAGCTTTTTTCTGTATCTTCATCGACACTACCATCCTTTCTAGGAAAATGTATCTCTTTCTAGCATATGATGGTTCGCTTCATCTCGTATAGGTTGTTTCACTAACCGCGAGGAAAAATTGACATTAACAAAGAAGCTCCTCCGCTAATCGCAAAAATAATCCATAACGGAATAAGAATTGGTAGATACATAAACGTAAGTAACACAAGTGCCGATGCCCATACCCCAGTACACCAATGACAGCTTAATAATTCCCCAATAAACGCTTGTAGACCCTTCCCCTTTATCTCAATAAATTCTTCTTGCTCCCCACTATCGTTCTCCTTGACCACAATCCGATGAAAGGGACTCCTAATCCATTCCGTGATTGAATCATAAACCAATAAATTGGTGACTCGATAGCTGGCCAATACTAATAGTATGAAATCCATCCAATTGATCGACACAGACTCCCCTCCTCTTCTGTAGTTTATGTTTTAGAGGGGTGGAACTTGATTGTGTATTAACAAAAATTGCTGTATTAAATTCAGCTATATAACCTTTCACGTTGCTTTATATGAACGAAATTACTTATTGTCTTCTTATTTTATATAGAAAAGAATCATTCAGTATAAATCACTCTTTTTTCCAAAGAAAAAAACCCCAGAACACAATGTGTACTAGGATTAATAATGGTGAACATACGACTATGTGCCCGTATCCACCTATATTTCTATTTAGATCCAGGAAAACGGCGGACGTTGTTCGCCTTCGTTTTCTTCAGTTACTTCTTCTTTCTCTTCTGTTTCCGCCTCTTCTACTTCCATACGACGTGGGCCGAATAAGCTGTCAAATGGGTTACGACCATCACGGCGGTCATCTTTACGATCATCGTGACGGTCACGACGCGGCTCGATTACTACGTTATCTGCTTGAATGAGGACTTCATCGACTTTAATAACTCTTCTTTTCTCAGACATGCTGTTTACACTCCTTTTGGTGACTTAATCGATACTATCCTATGTGTTTCACCTATTTAGTGTATGGGCTTTGGCCCGGTTTCGTTAGAAAAACATAAGGTAACACACAATCGATAACCTCTCATATTTTAATAGTAATGGATTTAATTTTAGGTTTGAATCATGCGTTGTAATGTGTGCAACATGCATATCTTCAAAAAATACAGGCTAGAGCCCACACAAAAGGAAGTGCGGTACATATTCTATTAAAGACAATTAAGTCAATTCACCAAGAAAGGGGTAATGACACATGGGTTGTGGCAAAAAGTTTGATAGTGGAGATTGCGTAAGAGACATCCTTAAAGAGATTGTAGCTGCACAAAATGATATAGCAGATGATGTTTGCGATTCAAGTTGCGAACAATCAATTAATGATCTATTAGGAGATACTGGGGGTAACAATGGTCTAGATACTGTTCCTGTTCTTCTATATTGTAAAGACTGCAAACCTTTCAAAGGGTTCGGAGCACTTCGTGGAAACGGTCGTGGTAGTGTTGGAGAACTAATGTGCAGCTTCTTCTTCCGTGTAAACGAAGTAGATGATGACTGCGCACTTCTTGAGCTACTTGTTTCTGATGATCATGATGATCACGGTCATAAAGATAAACACGAATCCCCAAAATGCCAAGACATCAGTGATTTAAGAGCAACCGGAATCTGTATCACAGTGGACCTTGACTGTTTCTGTCATATTACTTGTCTTCCAGCTATCAACGCTATCCGTTAATCAACCTAAAAAGCCAGTCTCCCATAAAAGGAGCTGGCTTTTTTGTTTTGATGTAGGAAAACCGCATATGGAGCTTTTAAAATCCTCGCAACACAATATCTTTAATAGATTCAAACGGAAGTTCTACACGAAATGGTCGTTGAAGAATCTTCATGTGTACTATTCCATCTTGATAGTCCTGAATCCAACCTCGATATGATTTTTCTTCTGTCATTACTTCACATTTCATTCGTGGAACTTGAGATGGAAGGTTCACAAAATAATCAACTTTTTCTTCTAAATCCATTTCCTTAAAGCGACTCCGGCGTTTCCGATTGGATAAGGAGCTGTTATTATTTTCTTCAGATTGTGGCTTCTCTTCTTCATCGAGGACTTCTTCTGCTTCTACATCTTCAAACTGTTTTTTTGTTTCCTGGGGTTCAAATGTTGCATCAACCTTACCTTCATCCACTTCTACACCCAATGTATTCTCTTCTTGTCCTTGGGTGGAGTCATCCATATCAAATGCTAAGTCAAATCTACGACGTCGTTTTCGCTCTGATGTAGCCTTTATGGTTTCTGTTTGTACTTCTTTAGTACTTCCTGAATCTGATGGTTTCAGTTCTTGCTTTTTCCGCTCAGAGCGATAGGACGATTGCATTTTAGGCTCGCTACTTTGGAAGTCAGGTTGGGTGATGTAAAGCATCGGCTTTTTGTTCTTCCTTTTCCTTTGTGCCATTCTATACACTCCCCTATCTACATGATTATTCCTTACATTATATGCAGTAGAGTAAGAAATGTGCCCATTTTTTCTATTACACTCACCCTTTTGGATTATGTAGGACTATTTACATAAACTTTACAAATCATTGAGTCGCACTTTACCTTTGTTATTTATACTAGAATAGTGAGATATTCTCCTTATTTTGACACGTCTTGGGTGAAAATGGACATACCACATGTCCACTCTGTCATTTCATTAACCGAGGTCAACGAATTCATCACTCATATCTAATGTAGAGGCTTTAGCATGGTGAACCTTTCTAAAGAGAGAATTTGCTTAAGGTTCTGAGAAAAGGCATAGAAAGCTAGACATCTACAAGCCATTATTCATATAAAAAACCCGCACAATATTTTTGAAATGTGCGGGTTTTTATATCTATTCTGTTAACGTCCAATAATATGGAAGCCAGAATCAACGTGGATGATTTCGCCCGTTACACCACGTGAAATATCACTTAATAGGAAGTATGCTGTATCGCCAACTTCATCCTGGGTTGTTGGACGACGCAACGGAGCACGCTCTTCGATATCTTTTAGGATAGAGTTGAAGTCGCCAACACCTTTAGCGGATAGAGTACGAATCGGCCCTGCTGAAATTGCATTCACACGGATGCTATGTTGGCCAAGGCTCTCTGCCAAGTACTTCACACTAGCATCCAAGCTTGCTTTTGCAACTCCCATAACGTTATAGTTCGGCACAACTCGCTCTCCTCCAAGATACGTAAGCGTGACAATGCCTCCGCCTTCTGACATAAGTGGCTGTGCAGCTCTTGCCACTGCAGTAAGGGAATACGAGCTAATGTTGTGAGCAGTTAGGAAGCCGTCACGGCTCGTGTTTAAGAAATCGCCCTTCAACTCATCTTTATTCGCGAATGCGATACAATGTGCAAGCCCATGGATTGTACCTACATCGTTTTGGATTTGTTGGAACGTTTCCGTAATACTCTCATCATCTGTCACATCACACTGATAGAACAAAGCATCTTGTCCTTCCAATGATGCTGCTAGATCACGAACTGATTTTTCAAAACGCTCTGCTGCATACGTGAAAATTAGACGCGCTCCAGCGTTATGAAGTGACTGAGCAATACCCCAAGCAATACTACGCTTATTTGCAACACCCATAACTACATATGTACGACCTTCTAATGAAAAATTCATCTTTCGCCCTCCTCAGAGTTATTTTTTCAAAGGTGAGAATTAGTATTTGTTATTAGTACCTGATACTATTTTAAACGAACCCACCATGAAAGACAAGAGATATGGTAGTGACCCTTATTACAGTATATCCTATATGAATGTGATTACACTTGGATTTGATTGTTGGGGATGAGGATTACTAGTGAGGGGTTGGTGCTAAGCTTGCCTTTTTAGAGAAGAATCCCCACACTTCCGAGCGAGATCAAGAATTTAGGATCGACTGCCATTTTCCCTACAAAATCCCCACAAAAACATCGCTACTTTTCCTACTTCAGAGCAAAATTTTGATTTTCAGAGCAACTTTTTTCATTTCGGAGCAAGGTTTAAAATTTCCGAGCAAACACTCATTCAGGGAGCCTGAAATACACAGCTGCGTCCCTCCATCCACAGCCTCTCAAAATCCCCACTCTCCTCCCAAACAAAAAGCACGCCCCCAAAAAGGGCGTGCTTCCGAACAATCAACTTATTTAGCACATCTCGCAGAACTCAAGATCCATGCGCAATTCTTCCACGTATTCTGAAGAGCCGGTCACAATCAAACGGTCGTCCATTTTCAGTTCGGTATCGCCATGTGGTACGATGGAATCTTTATCACGGAAGATCCGAACCATGATCACATCTCCTGTGAAAGGGAAGTTGCGTAAATACATACCATCGTACCTTGGATTGTTCATGTTGATTTGGTATAGCTGGCTTTCTTGTTTTGTTAATAGATCGACTGAGTTTGGTGCGACAATCATCGCCTTTAATAGTGCTTTGGAGGATAGGAATACAGAGAACACTTCTACTCCATAAGCTTTCAATTCATTATTTAACTCAGATGTTTCGGCACGGGCGATGACACGTTCAACGCCTCGATCTTTTGCATATTTTGCAATGACAGCATTTTGTTGTTCGTCCCCGGTGGAAACGACAAGAACATCGACATCAAAAATGCCTTGTCCGTGGAGGTCGTCGACATCGTAACTCTCAACATCATTGATTTCAAAGCAAGAGTTGGAGATCCGTTCATCAACTTTCTCTACTTTCGTGTGATACAGATGAGTTTCATATAGCTTCGGATCTAACTCTCGAACAACTGGTAGCGTCATTCGATTGGAACCAATAAAGGAGACGGTATAATTATATTCTGTTTCTTCCTCGTCCTGATTGTATAGTTTCTTGAAGATAACCGGTGCAATCAGACATGAGATAACGGAAACGAGGATCAATGCCCCTTCCATTCTCGTAGTAATCAGCCCCATTTCTTCACCAATGGTTGCAGCTGCAATTACTAGAGAAAGTTTGGCTGTTAAGATCGATCCGCTAGCGAAGACTTCTTTCCAGGAGTACCAGCGTCTTAGCATTAAAGAAGGTACCATCTTAGCAATGACCAAGGCTAAAAATAGTAGCGGCATCAATAGCAAGATTTTTGAATCCTGGAATAGCGTTGGAATATCTATGCCGACCCCAACCATTACAAAGAAGATTGGAATCAAGAAGCCATAGCCGAAGCTGTCCAGACGCTTGACCATCTCTTGATTTGGTGAAAGGAGTGCGACTATAACACCAGCAAGGAAAGCACCGAGAATGTTTTCTGCTCCAACTGTTTCAGAGATCCCTACGAGCACCATAATGATGGTAAAAATCGCTCGTGTGTCAATTTGGACTGTTCCTTTTGACATCGTTTGAACGAATGATTGCTCACGAAATCTCTTTCCAACGAAATAAATCAATACGCCCGCTCCAAATAAAATGAGCAGTAGCCACATGCTTCCACTCTCTTCGCCTCCGTAAATAGAAACGAAAACAGCTAATAGAATCATTGTGGTTAAGTCAGCAATAACGGTAACGAGCAATACGATTTGCCCGATATGGGTTTTCATCATCCCTGCGTCCTTAAGCGTTGGTACGACAACCCCTAGAGAAATGGTGGAGATAATCAGTGTCATAAGGAAGACGTTATCAATAAAATCAAATACAACAAATAGATACGACATCCCTAAAGATAACAGCAAAATTACAACGAACATCGAAGAGGCTATTTTCAACGGATTAGGGGCAAAATTCCCTTTCGCGGTCTTTTCCTTTTTCTGTCCTCCTGCAAATGCTGAGAAGTCTATTTCAAGTCCACTTAGGAACATTAAGAAGATAAAGCCTAATGTTGATAAGGTTTCCAACCACATACCGGATTCAATGAGGTCGAAACCACTTTTTCCGATAATCAATCCTACGATAATTTCAGCTACGACAATTGGTACTGTTCGAAGCTTAAATCGATGCAGCAGAATAGGAGTAATAAAAGCGGCTAGGATAACTATCACTAGCGATGTTACAGATGCGGAACCGTGTTCCATACACTTTCCCCTCCTTTATTATGAATTCAAGAGATGTAAACTTAAGAATGTGGTCGCCATTCCTAAATAAATTAAAATGGATATAATGTCATTAATCGTTGTAATAAACGGACCAGAGGCAACTGCTGGATCAATATTAAGCCTGTGCATCACAAGAGGTACGATAGCACCAGCAAGTGTAGCGACAATTAAAGCTGCCATAATGGAAATACCAACAAGCATACCAAGGAAAATATTACCTTGCCATAAAAAGACAATAATCGTAATGAGAATTCCACAAATCGTTCCCGTAATCAATCCTGTACCTGCTTCTCGCATCACGAGTTTTAGAATGCCATCTTTTTCATGGTCACCTGTAGCTAGTCCACGAACAGCTACCGCTAATGCTTGTGTGCCTGTATTACCTGCCATGCCGGCAATAAGTGGGATAAATACCGCTAGTATTGCTACCTGATTTAATGTCGCTTCAAAGCGCCCCATTAAGGAAGCAGTCATCATACCTAAAAATAGCAGAATGACCAGCCATGGCAACCGTTTCTTGGCAGCTGCAAAGGCATTCTCATCCGGACGATCTAAGTCAGATACACCGGCAAGTTTGGAATAGTCATCGCTTGCCTCTTCTTCCATAACGTCCATAATATCGTCGACAGTAATAATTCCAAGTAGATGATTTTGAAAATCAACCACAGGAAGGGCAAGGAAATCGTAATCACGCATCAGGCGTGCAACTTCTTCCTGGTCTTCCCCTACTTGGACAGAAACGACACGATCACTCATTACTTCTGCAATAAGCCAATCATCTTCTGCAATGATAAGGTCTCGAAGTGAGATAACACCAACTAAATGCTTATCCTCATCAATCACGAATATATAGTAAATTGTTTCAGCATCAGGCGCTTCCTTACGTAAATGCAGCATGGCTTCTCGTACAGTTTGATTGGCATTGATGACCACAAATTCGGTCGTCATGATACTACCAGCTGTTTTTTCCTCATAGTATAAAAGTTCTTTAATATCAGATGCCGCTTCCTTGTCCATAATCGTCAAGAAGCTGGCTACTTTATTCTTGTCTAATTCATTCAAAATATCTGCAGCATCATCCGTTGAGATTTCAGCAAGGACTTGAGCCGCAAATCGAGGATCCATTTCCGTAAAATAATCCTCTATTTCTTCAATATCAATATGCTCCATAACCTCAGCAATTTCTTCAGGCGAGAGGTACGTATAAATTTGCATTCGTACATCCGTATCTTGTTCTTCAAATATTTTTGCTTGGTCGTATGGATGCATTTCTAGAAATTCAGCACGAAATTGATCAATCTTATCTTGAAACAACGCATCCTGAATTTTCCCCCAAAGTTCTCTACGTTCATCTTCTTCAAGGTATTCCATCATAAATCCCTCCTCATCGCCTAAAATGAAATGGTAATAGATGCTTCTATCTGCATTCTGTTCCATATTAGATGTTCGAATTTGACCGTTTCATAGTAAGGGTCAAGATGGCTTTTGTCAACGAATGTTATTTAGATTTATCATAGATTTCATCTTATCTACTATTATAAGAAAGGAAATTCTTAAAAAATGGCATAGAATAGTGTACACTTTTCATTGTGCTTACTTTTTAATCGTATCCTATTAGGAAATGGATTGCTCCCTTTTTGTTTGAAACGTAAATGGGAACACATCCTCTATAGAAGAAAGGGATCATCTATGAATCAAAAAAACCAAGGCTTTAACATAGATTTTACGTTAATTTTTATTATACTCTTATTGGCTGCTGTTAGCTTATTCTCACTTTATACAATTGAACCGACGTTACCTTCTAAGTATGATGGCTCTAACTTTTTAATGAAGCAAACGCAATGGTACATACTTGGCACCATCTTAGTGGTCTCAGTCATGTTTATTGATTATGACCGCTTCCGACAATTCGCATGGGTCATTTATGGTTTTGGTGTGATGATGTTACTCATGCTTGAACTACACATCCCTGGTTTTCTTGTCCATTCAAACAATGGTGCTACAAGTTGGTTTAAGTTCCCATTCGGGACCGTACAACCCGGGGAATTTATGAAAGTATTTCTTGTTATCATTCAAAGTCATTTAATTGCCCGTCACCATGAAAAGAGACCCGATTATCAAAGTGTTAAATATGATTTATGGTTGTTAGCTAAATTAATTGGTGTTGCACTGCCTCCTATGGCACTTATCGCCAAGCAGCCTGACCTTGGTACGTTTCTTGTTATGGCTGCCATAACAGGAGCTCTTATTCTCGTTTCCGGTATTCGCTGGCGTATCCTATTAACTATTCTTGGAATTATCGCTATTTCTGCAGCAGCGTTCGTAACCATTTATCTACTGTTTCCACTTGCTATGGAGCAATTTTTAACAGAATCCGATTTTGGTCACGTAACAGGCCGGTTTTATGGCTGGCTTCAACCTGAGAAGTACGAAGATTTCGGTTATCAGTTAACAAAAGCGATGATGGCGATTGGCTCCGGTCAATTAATCGGTAAAGGTGTCATGGGGATGCAATCATTAAACATTCCCGAACGCCATACAGACATGATCTTCACAGCCATCGCAGAGCAATTTGGTTTCCTTGGAGCAAGTGTTGTTGTGACATTGTTTTTTTTACTCATTTATCGAGTTATTTCCACAGCTCTAGAAAGTAATGACCAATTTGGTAGTTATTTATGTGTCGGCATCATCGGACTGTTCACGTACCAAATATTCCAGAATATCGGCATGTCTATTCAACTGCTACCAATAACAGGACTTCCCCTCCCTTTTCTTAGTTACGGCGGAAGTTCCTTACTGACCTACATGCTCGCCATAGGATTAGTATTAAACGTTCGCTTTCGAACGAAAACCTATATGTTTGATTAGAGGAAAGGGTGGATACGCTAAAATAGCGACCACCCTTTTTTTGAACAAAAGCGCAAGTGTCCTTCTATTAGTGCAAAAAACACGAAGCTGTAGGTGCTAAAGCTCTAAGCAGCCTTTAATGTTATTCACGAGTGAAAATCTTGATGATATAGATAGCCCAAGGAGGAATTATATGAAAGTTGATATCATTGGTGATGTTCATGGTTGTTTTAATGAGTTATTTACATTATTTCAAAAGCTAGGCTACACAATTAAAGACGGTGTGCCTGAACATGAGGATGGGCGTACACCCATCTTTGTCGGAGATTTACCTGATCGGGGTCCCGAATCGTTAAAAGTCATTCACTTTGTATATGAACTTGTCGTAAAGCACCAAAGAGGTCATTATGTACCAGGGAACCACGACAATAAATTGTACCGCTTTTTCAAAGGGAATAATGTACAACAAAAACATGGGCTAGAAACAACGGTTGCCGAATATGAAGCGCTCCCATCTGATCAACAGGAAAAAATTAAACAACGGTTTATGGAGCTTTATGAGCATTCCCCTTTGTATCATGTACTCCCAGAAGCCAACCTGGTTGTCGCTCATGCTGGCATCCGTGAAGATATGATTGGACATGAGGATAAAAAAGTCCATACCTTTGTGCTATATGGAGATATAACGGGAGAATTCCACGAAAACGGTATGCCTGTTCGTCGTGATTGGGCAGGAGAATACGGAGGAGATCGGTGGATTGTGTATGGTCATACTCCAGTACGAACACCCCGCTTCAAAAATAAAACGGTCAATATCGATACTGGCTGTGTATTTGGTGGAGCCTTGTCAGCATTCCGACTTCCAGAAGAAGAAATCATTTCCGTTCCATCAAAGCAACCTGAAGTACCAGAGAAATTTCGAACATTTGATGATTAAGAACAAAAGCTCAGGGCGTCCGTTAAGCGACGTATGTGTTTCGGCCTAAACGACATAGGTTGGTTCGATGTTGCTACGTGATGTAGCGACTTTAATCGAACTTCACCTGATTCCGCGGGAGATAAAGGAAACACGAAAACATGCGTGAGTCGATGTTAACTTATCGTATGGAGGCGCGCGGGAAGCATACTAGTCGCTGGGAGCTGGACGTGGCTCACAACCTCAAACCCGTTTATAATTTCCTAGACGACAATATATCACATGCCCTCGCTTAGCGACGTATGGACTTAACGTCCAATAAATACATTTTTGTACATTTTAAAATGGCCGACTCATTAGGAGTCAGCCTTCTTTACATATTTCACGCTTATCTCTAATAAGCCCAGCCATATCCTCAGGCATCCCCGAATTCACTCGTATTTCCTCCCCACTCATTGGGTGAGGAAATACGAGTGAAGTACAATGTAAAGCCTGTCTTTCTATCAGGTCGCGCTTCCCACCATATAAGTCATCCCCAAGTAGAGGATGACCTAGATAGCTAAAATGAACACGGATTTGATGGGTGCGCCCTGTTTCCAAACGAACATCCACGAGAGAATAGTCTTGAGTCTCTACTTCTACTTTGTAATGAGTAATTGCCTCTCGCCCGTCAGGAGTTACCTTTCGCTCAATAAGGGAATCGTAGTTTCTTCCTATTGGGGCAGTTATGGTTCCTTTTCGATCAGCTAGCGCCCCAGTAACGATGGCTTTATACGTACGGCGAATCTCACCCTTTTCTTGCTTGGAAGACAAGATTGAGTGAGCAAGTCGATGCTTAGCAATTAGGACAATACCTGATGTATCGACGTCCAATCTCGTAACGACATGGACGGTATAGGAAATGTTCTTTTTGTTGTAATATGAAATGATCCGATTCGACAATGTATCCTCCAAGTGATGGATAGAAGGTATTGTGGCAAGCCCTGCAGGTTTGTGTAACACCAGTACATCAGCATCCTCATATAACACTACAATTGGACGATCAACAGGATGTAGGTGAGGCCCTCGTTCTTCAGCAGGGAAATGTAGTTCTAGCACATCCCCCTCCTTTAATCTCGCTTTGACACTAACAGGTTCCTCGTTCAAAAGGATTGCCCCGTCAAATTTCACCACTTTCACCATGCTACGTGAAAATGCTCGTACGCTGTGAAGATAGTTACGTACGAGCATCCCTTCTTGTTGTTTGGTAATGGTCCACTTCACGTCCAGTGCACCTCGCTTCTTTTATTCATCATCCGCTACGAAAGAATCATGTACTCGTTTCCAGAACGGGAAGGGACGAAAACGCGCAAAACGTACTTTTTCTTTCGCCACTCTGCACTGAATGGACTTCACATCAGCATAGCGGCGTGTTATGTGGTCTAGTGTGATTAAAAAGCTCTTTTCATGCTTTGGCTTTAACATGCATGTATGATGCTTCGGTAAAATCAGTGGTGACCCAATCGTACGGAAGACACGGTTGTTAATGGATGCCATCTCCGCAATCTGAATCGCTTCTAGTGAAGGGTGAATGATCGCTCCACCTAAGGCCTTATTATAGGCAGTACTACCAGATGGAGTCGAAATACATAGTCCATCTCCACGGAACGTTTCAAAATGTTCCCCTTTTATTTCAACATCGAGCACCACGGAACCTTCTGCCGTTTTCACGGAGCATTCATTTAAGGCTAGAAAACGATCCTCTGGTTCGTCCCCTTTAGGTCGAATTGTAATTTCTAATAACGGATATTCGACTACCTGAAACGGGGTACGAGCCACTTCGATAATTAACTTTTCGAGTTCCTTCGGCATCCAATCCGCATAAAAGCCTAAATGACCGGTATGTACACCAATAAATGCTGTCTTATCTAGGCGGTGTATATACGTGTGGAACGCTTCTAAAAGCGTCCCATCCCCACCTATTGAAATAACCAAATCAGGTTCATCCTCATCGATGACAAGGTTAAATTCGGTTAAATAATTTTTCATTTTAGCTAAAATTTCATCGGAGACAGAATCGCCTTTGGAAGTAAGCGCAAACTTCATAATAGAAGAAACCTCCCTTTTATTTACACGTTAGGATTTGTCAGTTGGTTCATTATCATTCTTTTTCCTGAAAATAGCTTGTGCTTCTTGGATCTCATTGCGTATTTTGGACATTTCTTCATCTAATTGAAAGGCAGCTTCAGCTGCTTTCTTCAAGCGCGCTTTCACCTCAATTGGAATTTGTCCACTATACTTATAATTTAAAGAATGTTCATTCGTCGCCCAGAAATTCATGGCGAGTGTACGAATTTGAACTTCAGCAAGCAATTTCTTTTCCCCCTGTATGGTTTCCACGGGATATTCAATAATAACATGATAGGAACGGTATCCGCTTTCTTTCTTTTTGCTAACATAATCTTTCTCTTCGATAATATCAAAGTCTTTGCGCTGTCGAAGCATACCTACTACTGTATAAATATCATCGACAAATTGGCAAACGACTCGAAGTCCTGCAATATCTTGTATTTCATCTTCAAGATCGGGGTAAGCAATATTTCGCTCTCTTGTTTTTGCTAATATACTCTGTATTGGTTTCACCCGACCTGTTACAAATTCAATAGGGGAATGTGTGGAACCATACTCATATTGGGCTCGCATTCCCTTTAACTTCACCTTTAATTCATCAACAGCTTGATTATAAGGTGCCAAAAACATTTCCCAATTCATATCTATCAAGCACCACCTTTAAACGTAACAACAGCGCGTCATCAAGTTGCTTCACATGATGATTACTGCGCTTTTATTGTATCATAAAATAGGGAAATGGATAATGATTGCAATCTTTACAAATGTCATCAATAATAGAATCGACCCATTTTAGATAGATGGAGGTATAAAAATGTCTCAAGAAATTGAAATAGAATTCAAAAACTTACTAGAAGAAAACGAATATGAACAACTTGCTCAAACCTTACCTTTCCAAAAGGAACAACGTTTTAGTCAGACGAATTATTACTTTGAAACAAATTCCTTCGATTTGCGTGAAAAGAAATGCGCCCTTCGTATTCGCAAAAAAAATGATACGTGGACGGCAACCCTAAAAGAACCTCACCCAAAAGGACTTCTTGAAACGCACGATACGTTAACAGAAGAAGAAGCACAGGGATGGATGAATAATGAACCTGCTCCTGCTCCAAACATTAAGGACCGACTTGCTAATTTTGGCATTGACTTCTCCTCTCTTCAATTCAAAGGTGCTTTGACGACAGAACGTATGGAGACAGAATACATGGATACCCTTATTGTATTAGACCGCAGTCACTATAATAATGTAACGGATTATGAGTTTGAGTTAGAAGCAAAGGAAAAACAACATGGACAAACTGTCTTCAAAGACATTCTTCATCAATTTGATATACCAGAACGTGAGACACCAAATAAAATTAAACGATTCTTCCAATCTGTAACATAAACAGATTTGTTGAGTTTTGGAAGCTAGCGTTGCTACAATAAGGAAAAGATACATGATGAAGGCACCATAAAGGGATTACGTGTGACAGGCTTAAGTTTGTCAACGCTTTCACCATGAACTAAATTTACTACGAATTAGTCTTATAACAGATAAAGTTAACGAGAGAGTGTTAAGTATGACGAATTATGAAGGAACGGTTTATGATGCAATAGGTGGCTCAGCTACCATTCATCTTTTGGTCGAAGCGTTTTATGAACGTGTGGGAAAACACCCAGATTTAGCCCCCATCTTCCCGGAAGATTTAACAGAAACAGCTCGTAAACAAAAACAATTTTTATCACAATTCTTAGGTGGGCCTGCGTATTATACAGAGGAGCATGGACATCCTATGCTAAGAGCTAGACATTTACCGTTTGAAATCACCCCTACTCGTAAAGACGCATGGCTCTCATGCATGAATGAGGCGTTAGAGGAAGCTGGGGTAGAAGAACCTTATCGAAGTGCTATTTTTGAACGATTAACTTATACAGCACATCACATGATGAATACACCAGAAGATGGGAAAGGAGAATCCACGTGAGCTGGCATATGACTAGGGAATCAAACAACACGAAACCATCAACATCCCAGTTTGGTTTTTTCGACCTGTTAAAAAAACCAGTTGAGATTTATGTATTTATCGATCCCTTATGTCCTGAATGCTGGTCTCTAGAGCCATATATAAAAAAGCTTACGATTGAGTATGGGAGATACTTTACAATCCGACCAATCATTAGTGGAAAATTAACTTCCTTAAACTCAGAATCATTTCAAAAACCAGAGGACTTAGCAAAAGGTTGGGAAAAAGTAGCTTCCCGAACTGGTATGAGTTGTGATGGTGATTTATGGTTAGAAAATCCTGTCTCGTCTCCATGGCTCGCGGCATTGGGAATCAAAGCTGCAGAATTACAAGGTCGGAAAGCTGGGATGAGATTTCTACGCAAACTACAGGAATATTTATTCTTAAATAAACAAAATATCTCAAACGAAGATGTACTCATCTCTTGCGCAGAAGATGTTAAGCTGGATGTAGAAGAATTCAAGCGTGATTTACACTCTGATTCTGCTAAACGCGCGTTACAATGTGACTTAAAATTGACTCGTGAAATGGAAGTAGATCAAATACCAGCAATTGTTCTCTTTAACCAAGAGGAAGAGGAAGAAGGCATTAAAATTACTGGACTTTATCCTTATCCTATTTATGTAGAAGTGCTACAAGAAATGTTACAGAAAAAACCTTCTCCTGCTTCCAAACCAGATATTGAAGAATTCCTAAAACACTATGGCCTGGTAGCAAGCCGCGAAATCTCGGAAGTATATGACTGGTCTGAAGCCAAAACAAAATGCGAGATGAAGAAACTTCTACTCAAACAAAAAGTCGAACAACACCCAGCTAAGTATGATATGTTTTGGCGGTATGTCGATCAGTAAAACAAAATAAATAATTCTTAATTAGATAAGTACAAGTCGGGCTATACTCTCTCTGAGTAGCCCTCTTTTTTTTTGGCAGTTATAGGTTACGTTACTCTAAATCGCTGGGCGATGGAGCTAGACATGTAAGCACAAAATTTATTTAAAGAAAAAAGCCAGGCTTTCAATCGCCTGGCTTATCAATGTCTATATCATTAGACAAAGGGGGATGGGAGAAAGTATCACAGTCTAAACAAAGGATTTTGTTAGTATGTGATTTATTTCACATATAAACTATAGCATGGGACATTACCTATTTACAATGGTTTAAGATTTTTGTCACAAAAGGTTCAAGAATGTACATGTAAAGATTTGTCCAACCCTCGCATACATTAATAATACTATATAGAAATTCTCTGGAAGTTTGTCTAACTATTTTTAAGATGTTACCTACACAACATAGGTTCGATAGGGGTATCAACAGTAGGTTAAATCGAACATCAATTGTATCCAGAGGAAATAACAGAAACACTAGTGATTCGATGTTACCTCATCAGAGCGTGGAAAGAATACTACTTGCAGAGAGCTGAATTAACAACTATAGGCCATTATTCCTCTTTTTTACTTTTACGAAACGGAGTGATCCCATGCGTTACCTACCTTTGTTCTGGCTGATTTCCACAACCATCGCTCTAGGATTTAATTTGTTAGGATTAATGAGACTTGTTCCTCTCTTCCTATCATTGCCATTATTATTCGCATGCATTTATTTCACTATTTTCAGTTTTACACATCGCCGTTCCTTCAAAGGACTTCGATAGGGAGTACGGAGATAATGAAATCCCCAATCACTACCAATAAAAAGATCCTAAATCCCATTAACAGGAACTAGGATCTTTTTCACTTTCATCCATGAAAGGTAATTTTTATGCTTTAATCAATTTTTCAAATTCAGCTAGCTTTTCTTCAAATACGTCAAGGGCTTCTTCGATTGGTTGCTTAGAGGTCATATCCACCCCAGCATGCTTCAGTACTTCAATTGGGTAATCACTACTTCCTGCCTTTAAGAAGTCTTTGTAACGACTAACTGCATCATCGCCTTCTTTTAAAATCTGAGACGCTAAGGCTGTTGCTGCAGAGTAGCCCGTTGCATACTGATAGACATAGTAATTGTAATAGAAGTGTGGAATTCGGGCCCATTCTAACCCAATTTCATCATCTACTACAATATTATTCCCAAAGTACTTTTGGTTTAGATCGTGATATAACTCGGTAAGTTTATCGGCCGTTAATGCTTCCCCATTTTGTTCGCGCTTATGAATATCATGTTCAAATTCTGCGAACATTGTTTGACGGAACACAGTGCCACGGAATCCTTCAAGGAAATGGTTAAGAAGATATAGTTTCTTCTTTTCATCTTCTGTTTCTTTCAATAAATAATCGTTTAGAAGTGCCTCATTACATGTGGAAGCAACTTCTGCTACGAATATGGAGTAATTTCCATAACGATACGGTTGATTCGCTGCAGAATAATAACTATGAAGAGAGTGACCTAACTCATGTGCCAACGTAAATAAATTATTTAAATTATTTTGCCAGTTCATGAGAATATAAGGATTTGTTCCATACGTACCAGAAGAATACGCACCGCTCCGTTTCCCTTTGTTCTCTTCCACATCAATCCAACGATTTTTATATCCTTCTTTGACAATATTCACATACTCGTCACCTAAAGGCTCTAGCCCCTTCAATACTAATTCTTGAGCTTGGTCATAAGGAATATCCATATCAACGTCCTGTACAAGGTCTGCATACAAATCATACATGTGAAGCTCATCTACACCAAGTACTTCTTTACGGAGGTCAACATATCGCTGCAAAGCAGGAAGGCGATCGTTCACCGCTTCTACTAAGTTATCGTACACTTTTTCTGGAATGTTGTTATTATCTAGAGCTGCATGACGAGCGGATTCGTAGTTACGGACAGAAGCTGAAAAGTTATGTTTCTTAACAGATCCGCTTAATGTCGTTGAGAACGTATTCTTAAAGTTGCCAAATGTTTCGTACATCGCCTCAAAGGCTTGCTTTCTTACACTTCGGTCTTTTGATTGAAGGAAGCGAATGTATCGACCATGCGTCAAATCGACATCATTGCCCTCTTCATCCTGAATGGTTGGGAACGTTAGGTCAGCGTTGTTCAGCGCCCCAAATGTTTGAGTAGGAGTAGACATCACTTCTGAAGCTTTAGCTAGAAGAGCTTCTTCTTGCTCACTTAGAGTGTGAGGGCGTTGACGAGTAATTTCATTCAATGCCTTCTCATATAATTTCAGTTCCTCTTTTTCAGATATAAACTGTCCAACCTTACCTTCTTCCATTGCTAAAATTTCTGGATCAATATAACTCATAGCACTACCAACCTGGGTCAAGAGGTTTTCTGCTCTAGTATTCATCTCTTGATAATGCGAATTTGTCGTATCCTGGTCATTGCGCATATGTGCATATGTAAACAGTTTCCCAACTCGGTTCGCCACTTCATCTTGAAGTTTTAGCAGATTATATAATGTATCAGCTGATTCATGTAATTTCCCTTGATATTCTGTAATAGTTGGAATTAGTTGTTTAATTGCTTCAAATTCTTGATTCCATTCTTCATCAGAAGAAAAAATATCCTCTAACCTCCAGGTGCGTTCTTCTGGTATTTCTTCACGTTTTGGTAGCTCTTTAGCCATCTCCATTCCTCCTTCTATATTTCCTTTTCCTTATTTCGTGTCCCGAATTAGAAAACCCTTCTTTTTTCAGAAATATTATACATTTCTCACATCATTATATCGCATCCTCTCCTGTGTATGCTAATGATGACTGCCTCTCTATTCTTTTATTCTACTCTTTAATAAGCTGATTAATTCTTCATCTTGTTTTATTCCATCGTGTAATGTTCGAGGAAACTCTACCTCCATTCGTTTCTCAAAGATAATGCCATGTAAATGTTTTAATAAACCAATCCTAGCCAACAAGCATGCATAAGCATAATACGGCCTTGGCTCATTATTCATTAATGGATAACAGTCTTTAACCGTATCGGTAGCCGATATCCTTCCCCCTAATGGGAGGGGAAGCACATTCTCAATAATCCACTTTGCTTGCCAACTATAAGGTTCTTCATTTGGAAAGAGTGTTTGAATTGGGAGGTTAATAATAGAAGGGAGTAAACTCGCATGGTATCCACGATGGTACAAATACTGATGAATGGAATAGGCTTCTTGAGCTTTAAAAATAGAATGAGGCTTTTTCCTAAAATTCCGCTTTTCGTTTATCCAAAGGTCTACTAAAACATTAGGATGTAGATTTGATTGGAGATTAAGAAGTTGGGGGAATGTGAGGGACTGAATAGAAGTGAAATGAAGAGTTCCTATCATTTTTGTTTTACTAATTGGATAGGGTGTTTGGAAGGTACTAAATTGTTTAGCATCTGGACAATAATAATAAACACTTATTGGGGAATTAGATTGAAATTGATGAAAAAAAAGCTGGTCATACGAAGATAATGTTACAATGTTTTGTTGATTACGCTTCAGACGATTTCCACCAAGAATCCAAATAGGAATAATCCCATATCGTTGGTATCCTTTCGTTCGAGCCAACATCATTTCCGGGGAAATACGACAACATTGATATTCAATTGCTATTTTTTTCCTTTTTATGGTGAGAAATATGTCAGGGCGTTGCTTAATCTCAGGTATATAAGCTTCTAACATAGCATGATATCCTTGAGCTTGTAGCCATTTAAATAAATGTATTTTCCCTCGTTCATGATAGTTCCCCTCCCCATTTGATGCATTCACACACCTCGAATAAGGCTTATGAGCAAAGTGTGGAACTACTTTACTCCCTGCTCTTATTAACACTTTTTCCTTACAAGTCGGACAAAAAAACGATTCTAGACCTCGAATGTGTCTAATTTCCTCATTGGAACAATCCATTAATAGAAATTCTTTTCCTAAACGATTAAGAGCTCTTAACACATAATTACACTCCTTTCTAAATATATACATACTCCTCCCACATACCATTATCCTTCATAAGTAAGAAAAAAAGCGCAAGTTCCCTGCTAGCGACGTACAAACTGTCTAACAGTAATTTAGAGGAGACTCTGGAATGATAGAGATTCGATGTTGCTGCGTCACGCAGCAACACGAACCAACTTACGTCGTGTAGGCCTTAAGGAAACACGGTGAGCGACGGCAATCTGATGTTGACTTATCGTAAAGGAGGAGCAGGAAGTTTGCTAGTCGCTGGGCGCTAGAGCTAGACATGTAAGTGCCATAACTTATGCTTTCTTTACAACAAAGGAGAAAGAAGTCTGGAGGTTGATTCCAAAAATCTTTTGAGTAATGGTCTTTTTTTAAATGAATCTAAGGTAATCTCTTCAGCATAGTTCAGATCATCCATGTAATCATGGACTAATTTTTCAGTACTTTGAGTTCTATATAAGAACGCATTTACCTCAAAATTTAAATGAAAGCTTCGCATATCCATATTTGATGTACCTATTGAAGCCAGCTCATTGTCGACAATCATAAGTTTGCTATGCAAAAATCCTTTGTTAAAGGCATGTATTTTCACACCTGCTTCTAATAACTCAGGAAAATAAGATCTAGAAGCATAATAAACTATGCGCTTATCAGGTTGATTTGGGACAAGCAATTTCACATCAATACCACTCAAAGCAGCCGCCTTCAAAGCAGTTAGAATGTCCTCATCAGGAATAAAATAGGGAGACGCAATCCATATTGACTCTTTCGCACTGACAATCATGGAGAAAAATACATGTTTAATTACTTCCCATTCATTATCAGGACCACTTGCAATCATTTGGACGCCACCTCTCCCCTCTGAGTCTACAAGTGGCGGAGAAAGGTACTCACTCGTCAAGTGAGCATTACCGGTCATATAGTACCAATCTTGTAAAAATATTAACTGTAAGCTTCGTACGGACTCTCCTTGGACAAGCAAATGGGTATCTCGCCAAAAGCCATAGTTCGAATCCCTTCCTAAATATTCATCACCAACATTCAAACCTCCTACAAAAGCTGTCTTTCCATCCACGACTACAATTTTACGGTGGTTTCGAAAGTTAATTTTGTTATTTAAAAACGGGAGACGAACAGGTGAAAATGGGACAACTTCTACACCAGCCTCTTCTAAGTCTTGCTTAAAGCGATTTGATAATTGCCAACTACCCACTGCATCATATAGAAAACGGACCTCGACACCTTGCTGAGCTTTTTCTATTAAAATATTTTTGATTTCCATTCCAATTTCATCATGACGAACAATGTAATATTCCATATGAATATGGTGTTGAGCCTTTTTTAGTTCGGATAGTAATGATTGAAATGTTTCTTCCCCATCCGTTAATACTTTTGTATCCGTATTAAACGTAATAGGAGAGTGGGCCAATCGTTGAGCCAATTGGAAAAGAAGCTTTTGGTGATCTCCCATTTGTTCCATTTGGCTCTGATCAATTTGCCTTGAACCTTCTATTCTTCGAAAGGCTTGTTCATCTATTTCACCTTTTTGTTGAAACATTTTTCGTTTCCGATAATTTTGGCCAAATATGATGTAAAAAAAGAATCCTACAATCGGCACAGCAGCTAAAACCACGAGCCAAGTCAGTGTTTGCGTAGGATGGCGGTTTTCGAAAAAAATCACAACTCCAATAAACACAGCTGAGATCGTAAAAAGGATCGACATCGTCCCTAGCAGCCAACCTTGCCAGTAAGAATGGGTAACATAAAGTATGAGCCCTAATATAGATAAGAACACTAAGATTTGAATACGTTTAAACATGAAGGTTCGTTCCTTTCTGAATTACAACGTGTTGTTAGAAGTATATTCTATTTACCCTTCGTTTTACACCTTTATTCCTTATACGAATGAAAGACATACCGTTTCAGTCTTAACAGAACAAAAGCTCAGGGCGCCCGCTTAGCGACGTATATGCTGCAGCCTACACGACACAGGTTGGTTCGATGTTGCTACGTGTCGTAGCAATTTTAATCGAACTTCCCCTGAATTTATAGGAGATAAAGAAAACACGAAAACATGAGTGATTCGATGTTAACTTATCGTATGAAGGCGAGGATAGCATCCTAGGCGCTGGAGCTGGACGTGGCATTAAGTTATACGTGTATAAATTACTATACAAAATAAAAAGCGACAACTTAGAGTTGTCGCCTCACATCCAGTTACATTTCTGGAAAGTATTTGGAGATTTGATTCAATGCATCTTCATCGAAAATTGTGTTTCCGTATTCTTCTAAGCGGTGGACAGTCAATTGGGATTCATGACCAAATTCAAGCAGCTGGCTTAGAATGTTCTCTTGTACTTCGTCGCTCATCTCTTCCTTTGTAAATTCCACGTATAAGAAATACGTATCTTCAAAGTGATAAAGTTTATCTGTGATGCCATCTGGCTTACCGAAGTAATGACTTAGTTGAATAACTTCTTCAAAGTCTTGAAAACGAATTACGAAAGATAAACGATCATTTGATGATTTCTCATCGTTTTCACCAGCGGATTCGCTGTCTTGATCCTTATTTACCTCTTCCCCACTATCTAACATGGATTCCAGTTTTTCATCCACTGGCATGTCGATGGTTTTTCCATCATCAGTAGGTAGTTCAAGCTTATGTCCATCTTTAGAAATCTGAGCTTTCGTTACAACAATTTCTAAGCCTTTATCCATAGCCTGTACTTGTATCCATAACGGTCCATCTAAATTGAACCCTTCTTCATCATTTACTTCGTCCATCATTTGCCAGAAGAGCTGTTCACTTCTTTCTCTATTATACCAGATCTCTTCTCGGTCGAAACCTCGATCTTCGATGTCCATATACGTCACATAGAATTTAACGGTATTCTCATTAATACGTTCGATTTCCATTGAACTCGCTCCCTTCTGTTGACTAGTTTAGGTGGAAGGGAAAACTTCACCCTATAAAAATAGTTCTTATTTACAACATACCCTGAATTGAAATGTTTCAACCATATGATGTGCTGAATCCTTTTAGTATTTGTTACTATTTTATGATACTCGAGGGCATATTGAAAACAGAATTGCTCAAAATGTTCAAAACAAACGAATGACCTAGATTCTTGACATGTAATATTGCTTGCACTATATTAATTAAGTCGAGAATCATAATTAATTCGTGAGTTAATTCATTATTTTAGCTGAAAATTCAGCTATTGTCACTAGGTAGTAGGAGGTTTTTTCTTGGAATTAGACTTGATCAAAGATATATTGATCATTATTGGTATCGATATTATTCTTGGCGGAGATAATGCCATTGTTATTGCACTAGCTAGTAGAAAATTACCTGATAAGCAACGGAACAAAGCAATCTTTTGGGGTACAGGCCTAGCAGTAGGAATTAGGGTCGCATTAACAGCTGTTGCTGTTTACTTACTCCAGATACCGTTCTTGCAAGCCATAGGTGGAATTTTGCTCATTTACATTGCTATAAAACTTCTTACAGATAACGAAGTAGACCCAGATATCGAAGCCAAAGACAGTCTCACAGGCGCAATAAAGACAATCGTTTTCGCAGACTTAGTTATGGGTTTCGATAACGTTCTAGCCATCGCAGGCGCATCTCATGGTAACATCTGGCTCGTCGTCATAGGATTACTTGTTTCGGTTCCAATTATTATTTGGGGTAGCAAGCTGATACTTACCTTATTGGAAAAATATCCATTCCTTGTATATCTTGGTTCAGGTATTCTAGCATATACAGCTGGTGAGATGATTTTAAATGAAGGTAATTTTAAAGCCTTTTTCCATGAATATGCATACCTTGAGTGGGTCATTCCTATTGCAGCCATATTCCTTGTAATTGGGGTAGGATATCTACTAAACCAACGTAAGGAACAACACGCATAAGCATCTTATAAGAGCTATATAAAAGGAAACCTAAAAAACTCTGCTGAATGAGCATTCGGCAGAGTTTTATTTTAATTAAGTATTGTATTTAGTTAACTAAGCGTTGTGCTTCTTGAAGCTGAAATGTACGTACTGTTCTAGGTAGGAATCGACGAATCTCATCCTCATTGTAACCAACCTGCAAGCGTTTTTCGTCCACGATGATTGGTCGACGTAGCAGACCTGGATTTGCAGTAATCATATCCAATAAATCTTTCATAGGAAGTTGATCTAATTCGACTTCCATGTTTTGAAAAACCTTTGATCGAGTCGAAATAATTTCATCTGTGCCGTCTTCTGTCATGCGTAGTACTTCTTTAATTTCATCAATAGACAGGGGTTCAGAAAAAATGTTACGTTCCTCAAACGGAATATCATGCTCTTCTAACCAAGCCTTCGCTTTACGACATGATGTACAACTTGGAGAAGTATAAAGTGTGACCATGCAATCTTCACTCCTCAAACAAAATTTATCACGAATGTTTTAATCGCTTATTAAATTAAAATAAGTTTAATGTAGGCGCTTAAATTTAAGTATACTACATTTACAACCAAAACGGTAGATACTAAACAAAAAATAATCCTTTATTCTACAAATGTTATACAACGGACAACTATCTCATAGTGTACTATTCCACGTTCAAATAAATCTAAACATATAAATGATACTTTTTTAGAATTCTTTTTTCGCATTGAATATCATTTTCAATTGTTATTTCTAACAGGCTTTCTATTATGTATAGTAGATTTAAATAGCAAGCAGGGTAATACCCTACTTGCTATAACTTCCTTTACCTAAGCTTTTTCAGGTGTAGCTATAGATTCGAGAATATTCTTAGAATCTGGGTCTTCATTAATGGTGAGGACTTCTTCAACTGGCTGGTAGGATTCACCGTATAATTCTTTATCTTTATACGTGTGGATATTTACATACAGTTCTTTCATTTTTTCAAAAATGGATTCTTCGGATTCGTGTTCTGGGGACCAATAAAGGATTTCCATTTGGTTCAGCTCATTGGTAGCAAGTGAACGTCTAGTGTAACCAATGGAATGAGCGTGTTCGAATCCTTCTTTCTGGTAGAATTTGAGGCGTTTTTCGGTGTCCGTATCTTCGTAATCAACAGGCTCTACCTCTAATATAATTGGTTTACCTTTTGATTTAAGTTTCTCAATCAGTTTATGACCAATTCCCTGTCCTCGGGTTTGAGTGGATACCCAAACATAATCGATGAAAATAAATGATTCAAACTCAGCGTACATTAGAACATGCTTTGAACTTTCATCCTTAATGTACACATCACTTTTTTCCTTTAAGAGCAAATCCATATGCTCCTTAGATTTCATTTCCTCAACCGGAAAATATTCATTTAACTTCTCATACCAATTCATTGATCTACTCCTTTTTGTGTAGTCCATTTAATTATAACGAATTTTCAGTGATTTGTGAAATTTATTTCTCTAAAACTTTCCATTCAATACTTTTCCCTAAAAGCATATAGTATAACATGAAGACTTTTACATGGTTAGAAAGGAGCCTTGATCATGCAGATTTTCATTATGGACATGTTCTTAGTCGGCGTAGGCATTATTTTATCAACGGCATTTTTAGCAAGTATCATTCATTTTGTTGCAAGTGCACTATTTAGGAGAAACTCTAAAGATTCGTTTAAAAATATGTCCAATACTTTACAAAAAAATTGGCGCGGAATAAGCGGTCAATCAAAAAGCAAACCGTAGCCCCTAGTATTTATCTTGAAAAAGATAGAAACTTTTATACATTGCACATAAAAAAAAGCTCCGGGCGCTTGTTTAGCGACGTACAAAACTGCTGCCATACGAAGTGGTTTGCTTCGATATTCCTGCACGATGCAGCGCCCCATCATTCCAGAACCTCCTCCATATCTCTATGAGATAAAAGAAACACGGTGAGCGGTAGCGATCAGATGTTTCCTTTTCTTACAGAGGGCGTGAAAAGCACACAATTGCTAAACATGTAAGCTCCAAAAATTATAGTTCCTTCACTTATAACAAAAAACATCCTGGCCAATATAGGCCAGGATGTTCTTTTGTTATGGAGTGTAATCTACATTTTCCGAGTAGGAATTTCCAGGATTCCATAATAGGAATTCATTTATTCCATGTTCGTTTAGCGCTCTAATCTGGGCCTCGACCTCTTCTTTATCATAGTGCTTTGTTGGTTCTCCATGGTAGAGCCAAGGAGCATCGAAGTCTTGTATCCAAGGTCTAGAAGTAGGCGGATCTTCTAGTTCTCCCAATCTCTCGTTTTCAACTTTAGCATATTCAGAAACTAGTTTATAAGGTTCCTTATCAGGGAATGGAATATCAAAGTATGATGTCCAATGAGAAGGATAAATCATAGATGAAATAACATCAACTTGTTCTGATATTTTAGTAAAATTCTGTCCAATACCAGGTGCTTCAGCAATGGTAGCAGAGTAACCAAAAATATCTACAGAGACATCCACATCATAATATTCTAATTCTTCCCTTGCATACTTTACAAAATCAGTTACGGCAGTTACTCGTTTTTGAACGTTGTCACCTTCAAAATCTTTGTAGTCCCCTTCACTATAAGTAAGGATATCATCACGTTTCTCAAATCCTTCTGGGAAACGAACATAGTCAAATTGAATTTCCTGAAAGCCCATTTCTGCTGCTTTTTTGGCTACTTCTACATTGTAATCCCAAACTTCTTTCATAAATGGATTTACGAACGATTCACCTTTACCATTTGTCCATACCTTACCATTCTTCTTAAAGGACAATTCTGGTCGTTTTTTGGCTAATTCGCTGTCCTTAAATACAACGATTCGAGCTATAGGGTAAATTTCTTTTTCCTCTAATGTTTCTAGCAATTTCCTAGGATCTTTAATGTAATTACGACCTACCTCATGATAAGGCGACCCTTCTTCAGGTTTATAAGTCAATATACCAGCATCTTCTTTAATATCAATAACCATACTATTTAAGTCTGTATCGTTTAATAGTTTCGTCAACTTTTCAAAACGACTTCCCCCGGCACTTGGACCTGTCACATAAATACCTCTTACTGCATCAGGGTATTCAAAATTAAGTCCAGTATCATATACAAATCTTGGAACAGGGTCAGGTAACTCACGCTTCTGTAATGTCATTTGATTTTCCGTGTGAAACGAAACTGTTTGGATACCTGATTCGTCTTCAGCAGAGATTTCATTATGTAGTGGGAAACTCAAACCTAGAAGGAGAATTCCTATGAGGACTATTGTCTTGGGTTGCATTTTCTCCATATCACATCGACTCCTAATTAAAGAATATAATTCTATTATAAAAGAGAATGAGGAAGTTTTGGGAAACAATTTATATATTTTTCCTAATTATTTATATTTTTCATATGTTTGTCTTATGTCAAATCATTTCTCTATTACCCTCATGAGTATTTGTTATAATTTTACAATCGAAAGTAAAATAAAAACCTCACCACCAATATGATGAGGTTTAATCACTATTATTTTAATTGCTTTTTGTATTGTTCAAGTTCTTTCGTTGTACACAGAATCGAGTGCCCTGGTTTAATTTCACGAAACTCTGGCTCTTCGCTTGTATCATGTTGTGTAGGGTCATAGTTTTTGCGTTGGCGATTTCGTTCATAATCTGGGTCTGGTAACGGAATCGCTGAGAGTAAAGACTGGGTGTAAGGGTGCAATGGATTCTTATATAACTCATCACTATCCGCTAACTCTACAAGCTTACCAAAGTACATAACACCAATTCGATCACTGATGTATTTCACCATGGATAGATCATGGGCAATAAATAGATACGTAAGGCCTTGTTCGCGTTGTAGTTTTCTCATTAGGTTGACGACCTGTGCTTGAATAGAAACGTCCAATGCAGAAATAGGCTCGTCAGCGATAATAAAGTCAGGATCCACTGCTAATGCGCGAGCAATACCAATACGCTGACGCTGTCCACCACTAAATTCGTGAGGGTAACGGTTCGCGTGCTCTTTGTTTAAGCCAACAGTTTCTAACAGATCCTCAACTTTTTTCTGGCGTTCCTTTTGATCTTTCACCAAGCCATGGATATCTAGTCCTTCTGCAATAGTATCCATTACCTTCATACGTGGGTTAAGGGATGCATAAGGGTCTTGGAAAATCATCTGCATTTTACGATTGAATTTCTTCATCTCTGATTTATTTTTCTTTCCATGAACATTTTCTCCATCAAAAAGAACTTCACCATCAGTAGCATCGTATAGGCGAATAATAGTACGGCCAGTAGTAGATTTACCACAACCAGACTCACCAACTAGTCCAAATGTTTCGCCTTTATAAATATCAAATGTTAAACCATCTACTGCTTTAACTACATTATTTCTTCCCGAGTGAAAATGTTGTTTAAGGCCTTTTATTTCAAGTAATTTTTCTTGTGATTGACTCATTTCGTATCACCTTTCCCATCATCATTCGAAGCGCCCATCTTTGCAAAACCTTGAGTACGTTTTTTAACAGCCTCAGGTAATTCAATTTCAGGTGCATTCTCATGAAGCAACCAGGTAGCGGCATAATGCGAATCAGACACTTTGAACATTGGAGGCTCCTCTTCTGTGTCGATTTTTAACGCATATTGGTTACGAGCCGCAAACGCATCTCCTTTTGGAGGATTCAACAAGTCGGGAGGTGTACCTTGAATCGCCGCTAATTCACTTTCTTCGTCATCAAGTGTTGGCATAGATCCTAGTAATCCCCATGTATATGGGTGTTGTGGATTGTAGAAAATATCATCAACTGTTCCTACCTCTACAATTTTCCCAGCATACATTACAGCTACGCGATCAGCTACGTTTGCTACTACACCTAGGTCGTGCGTAATAAATACAATGGACGTCTCTGTTTTCTTTTGTAAATCTTTCATTAATTCTAGAATTTGTGCCTGGATTGTAACGTCAAGTGCTGTAGTTGGCTCATCGGCAAGTAGAATTTTAGGATTACATGCTAGTGCTATTGCAATAACAACACGTTGTCTCATACCACCAGAGAATTGGTGAGGGTATTGATTGATACGACCTTTTGCATCTGGAATACCAACCATCTCTAATAGTTCAATAGCTCGGCTTTTTGCCTTGCTACGGTTCATTTTCTGGTGCTTTATTAAGCCTTCCATAATTTGATTACCGATTTTCATCGTTGGATTTAGGGATGTCATCGGATCCTGGAAAATCATAGAGATATCTTTACCACGAACCTTCGACATTGCTCTATCAGATAACTTAGTTAAATCTTTACCTTCAAATAAAATCTCACCATTCTTGATCTTGCCAGGAGGTGATGGAATTAAACCCATTAATGCTTTTGTCGTAACGGATTTACCAGAACCAGACTCTCCTACGATCGCTAATGTTTCACCTTTATTTAAATGGAAGTTTACACCACGAACTGCTTCTACTTCCCCTCCGTGGGTATCGAACGAAACTTTTAAATCTTTTACATCTAGTATTTTTTCCATTAAAAGCACACCTACCTTTCTATTCCCTCATCTTCGGATCGAGTGCATCTCGTAGGCCATCAGCCAGAACGTTAAATGCAACCATTATTAATGAGATAATCACCGAAGGGAATACAAGCATATACGGATAAATTTGGAATGATTTAAATGCATCATCAATTAATGTACCAAGGGAAGCTAAAGGTGGTTGTAAACCTAGTCCAATAAAGCTTAGGAAAGCTTCGAAGAAAATAGCTCCAGGAATTGTAAACATTGTATTAATAATGATTAACCCAGTTACGTTAGGTACTAAATGTTTCATTAAAATTCGTGAATCACTAGAACCTAGAGTCCGTGATGCTAGTACAAATTCTTGGTTTTTAAGTTTAAGAACATTCCCTCGTATTACCCTGGCCATTCCTATCCAACCTGTTATGGTTAAGGCTATGGTAATCGACAATATTCCGGGTTCAAGTACAAGAATCATGAGAATTACGACTACTAAGTTTGGTATTCCTACTAATATCTCCACAATACGCTGCATGTAGTTATCTACACGTCCACCGTAATACGCGGAAACACCTCCATAGACAACACCAATAACCATATCAATGAGCGCTGCTAGAATAGCAATATATAAAGAGATTCGAGTACCAGACCAAGTACGCGTCCAAAGGTCACGACCTAACTGATCCGTACCAAACCAATAATATTCATCTTGAATACCTCTTGCGGCATAAATATCATTCGTAAATTCAACTTCTGCCATTTCATCTCCAGAAGCTTCTTTTATTACATTGGTTTCTAAAAACTCAGGTTCTGTTTCAAAAACATAAAGCGCTTTCTCTTTTAAGGCTTCTACGGATTCACCTTCTAAGATTTCGGTTTCCTTGCCATCAAGTCCTAACCATGAAATATTCTCTAAACCTTGTACACGTGGCGGAACGTTCGTAATGTTAGAATCTTGTTCTTTGAATGTATAATCATTCATATAAGGGCCGAAAATAGCCATAAATCCAATAAATAGTAGTATTAACAGGCCAATGATAGCCCCTTTGTTCTTCTTTAATCGAATCCATGAATCTTGCAGGTAACTCAGTTGGGGTCTTGAAAGTTCTTCCCCTTTTTCTTCTGACATTTCTATGGGTTCAAATCGATCTTTATTATACTTATGCTCTTCATTTGCCATACTTAATCTTTACCTCCTGCTAGTCGGATACGGGGGTCAATAATTCCATATAGTATATCGACTACCAATACAATAAAGATAAACAAGAAAGAGAAGAACAGTGTTGTTCCCATAATCATTGGGTAGTCATTTGTTGTGATGGATTTTACAAACTGTTCACCTAATCCTGGTATTGCAAAGATATTCTCAATTACAAGATTACCAGTCATAAGCGCGACAGCTAGTGGGCCAACTACTGTAATCAATGGAATTACCGCGTTACGAAGTCCGTGTTTAAAGGTAACTAATATACTGTTAAGTCCTTTTGCTCTAGCAGTTGTGATAAAGTCAGAACCTAACACTTCTAACATTTCCGTACGCATAAAACGTGCTGCTGTTGCGATTGGGAACATAGCCAATGCAATAGTAGGAAGAATCATATACCTTGGGCCTTCCCAAAATGCAGCTGGTAGCCAACCTAATTTTACAGCAATGTAATACTGAAGCATTCCAGCAAACACAAAGCTTGGAATTGATTTACCGATTACAGCTAAGAAAGTGGAACCGTAATCTACAAAAGTATTATGTTTAATGGCAGCTGCTATACCTAATAGCATACCTATTACCATCCCGAAACCTAGCGCAAGTGCTCCCAGTTGTAAAGATGGACCTAATTTCTTCAAAATTAGCGTTGTAACCTCTCTGTTATCAAACTGGAATGATACACCAAGGTCTCCTTGTGCAACGTTCGTTATATAATTAAAATACTGAACGGGAATTGGTTGATCTAAGCCATAACGAGCTTTCATCAATTCTAATTGCTCTTCACTTAACTTGCCTTCCATTGCGAAAGGAGAACCAGGAAGAAGTTTCATTAAGAAAAACGAAACGGTAGCAATTATAAACAATGTAATGAACATATATATAATTCGTTGAAGAATATATTTAGCCATATCAACACCTCCTATTAAAATTTCCCCTATGAAACATTTTAGCATACACATGACAATACACATAGACTTGACTTTAGTGCATGTGTAAAATTTTGTCGAAAAATATTTGAAAATTCACCCTATTGAAACTATTTGTACTTTTACAGGGAAAAAGAGAGTATGCGCAAAACTTAACACATACTCTCTTCCTTCATTTAACCATATATACAAGTTTTGTAACGGTTCTGTATTTTACTTCTCAATTTCTACAAATTTGTAGCTGTAGTCGTTACCGAATGGATTTAGTTGATCCATGTTCTTAACGTAAGGCTTTTGTAGAACAGAACGTACACGTTGATATACAGGAGCAATCGCAGCGTCATCTAGAAGTACTTTTTCAGCTTCTAGCATTGCTTCAAAACGCTCTACTGGCTTAGTAGCTAGATCAGTACGTGCTTGATTGATTAGCTTATCATACTCTTCATTAGAGTAACCCATGTCGTTGTTAGGTCCGCCAGTTACCCATAGGTCAAGGAATGTCATAGCGTCTGCATAGTCAGGACCCCAACCAGAGAATGTTAGTTCATACTCAGAAGCGTTCTCGATACGAACACGCTCTTTAAATGGAACCTGCTTAAGCTTGATTGTTAAACCAGGTAGGTTCTTCTCTAGCTGGTTTTTAAAGAATTCACTTGTAAGTTTTGCACTTTCAGTGTCACCAGATAGGAAGGAAAGTTCAACTTCTTCAAATCCAAGCTCTTCTTTCGCTTTACTCCAATGCTCTTGAGCTTTCTCAAGGTCGAATTTAAGCATTTCACCGTTAATGTCACGGAAGCCTTCATCTGTCTCAGGATGCTTGTCCAAGCCAGTTGGAATAAAGTAGTTCGCAGGAATACTGCTGTTACCAACTACTACGTTTACATAGTCTTCTTTGTTGAAACCTTGTGCAATTGCTTTACGGAAGTTTTCGTTCTGCATTTTCTCACCTTGAGTAGCAGAATCTTGGTTAAACTTCAGGTAGAAAAGAACTGTTTCTTGTAGTTCTTTATAGTCTGAATCTGTTTTGTACTTATCGATAAAGTCTCCGCCTAGACCAGCTTTATCAACTTTGCCTGTTTGATATAAGTTTACCTGAGTAGCACGCTCTTTAACAACACGAACGTCAAGCGCTTCAAGGTCAACATTTGATGCATCCCAATAGTCTTCGTTCTTAACAAGTTTCCAGCTTGAACCGTGGTCCCAGCTTTCCATCTTGAAAGGACCGTTAGAAAGAATAGTGTCTGCTTCTAACGCATAGTTTTCGCCTTGCTCTTCTACGAACTCTTTATGAAGAGGGTAGAAAGTTGGGAATGCTGCAAAAGAGTCAAAGTATGGTACTGGTGTTTCTAGATTTACAACAAGCGTCTGCTCATCTTTAGCTTCTACACCTAATTCAGAAGGTTCCATTTCGCCGTTTGCAATAGCAGTAGCGTTTTTAATGTTACCTTTCATTAAGTATGGTCCGTAAACAGAACCTGTATCTGGGTTAATAGCACGTTGCCAAGCATACACAAAGTCGCCTGCAGTTACATTGTCTCCATTAGCCCATGTTGCGTTATCGCGTAAATGGAATGTCCATGTAAGTCCGTCTTCACTAACTTCTGTTTCTGACTTCTTCGCTACACCATCAACGATGTCTCCACCTGGTGCTAAACGATAAAGCCCTTCTTGTACAGCTGTAACGAATTGGATACCAGTTGAAGTTTGTACTTTACTTGCATCCATAGATGGAATCTCAGAGCCTTCAATTAGACGTAATGTCTCGTTATCTCCACCTGAAGCTTCTTTGTCAGAATCGCCTTCGCCACCGTCAGTGCCGCTATTGTCTTCTGTGTTTTCTCCGTCACCTTCACCAGATCCATCATCTTCAGATCCGCCTCCGGAACATGCTGCTAGGAACATTGTAAGAACTAGTCCTAACACAAGTAGTAATGACCATTTTGTGCTTCTCATGTAAAAATTGACCTCCCCTTAAAGTAAGAATTACTAAATTTTTCAGCAGATATTTTATCTACAAAACAAATTATACAATTTTTCGGACAATTTTGCATTAACTTTTTTGCATAAATTTTAAGAAATCCTTTAAAAATTACGTTTGTATGACATAAAATAGGCTTTTATAACTATATAAATAAATCCACAACGTAGGTATAAATACCTATTATTGCATGTGTTTGTATTAAATATACAATCGAATTTTTAATTAATATGAGCAGATCTACTACTATTCCCCTTTAAATGCATAAAGCATACAACCTTTATTACTTACTAAATTTTCCGTCATTTTTACATTCTTTACAATGTGGTTATTTTGTAATTTCGTGCTATAATATGTTTTAGAATATAGTGAAAGGGTGTAAATAACTTGGCACTATTCTTGAATAAGTGGTGGTTTTTAGGATTAAATGTCGCCCTTAGTTTTGGTTTCTTCTTTATATGGGCTCCAATGTATGATTTGTTCCATTATATTAACTCCCTATTTTATGTATCTTACTTTTATGTCATGATCTCGTTGTTGATGATTGTCATTAAAGGAAAGTTCCTGGATGCTATTACGTATAGTTTTCGGAGATTTAATAATCGCATGTCCAAGGACAGGGATTACTTGGACGATTGGGAACAGAAACCTCTTCCTTCCCAAATGGTGAGGCCTTCAGTATTGAAGATGTTTATCTTTCAAGGTGTTGCATTAACCGTTGGCATGCTCGGCTTATTAACCTATTTTTATCAGGCTCTTTAAGTAGCTTGCAAATCTATTTATTATTGCATATAATTTAACAACAATACGATAAACGAAGCGATGAGAAAGAGAGTACATCCCTCCTCTGCCTGAAGAGAGTCTGTGGTAGGTGCGAACAGATGGCATGTTGAGATGGAAGTGGACTTTCGAGCAATGTTTCTGAACAGTAGTACGAAACATCGCGCCCCAGGCGATATTGGGTGAAGTGATCTCATGTATCTATTATTGAGATAACTAGGGTGGCACCACGGTTCATTCGTCCCTACATTATATATGTAGACGAATGGACCTTTTTTTATTTAACAGAATATCTAACAGAGGTGAGATGAAAATGAAGAACATTTTTTCAGGAATTCAACCGAGTGGGACGTTGACCATAGGAAATTACTTAGGGGCAATGAAGCATTTCCCTGAGCTTCAAGAAGAGAACAATACGTATTTTTGTATAGTGGATGAACATGCTATTACCGTTCCCCAGGATCGGTTAGAATTACGTAAAAACATCCGTTCCTTAGCTGCATTGTATATTGCTTCAGGTATTGACCCCAATAAATCTACTCTATTTATACAATCAGAAGTACCTGCGCATACACAGCTAGGATGGATGTTACAATGCGTGGCATACATTGGTGAATTGGAACGTATGACTCAATTTAAAGATAAGTCCAGTAAAGCTGGTAGAGAAGGTGTCTCTGCCGGTCTACTCACTTACCCACCGCTAATGGCATCCGATATTCTACTATATAATACAGACGTTGTTCCTGTTGGAGACGATCAAAAGCAACACTTAGAATTAACAAGAAATCTAGCTCAACGCTTCAATAATAAATACAATGACATTTTTACTGTACCAGAGATTAGCATCTCTCAAGTGGGAGCCAGAATTATGTCCCTACAAGAACCAACGAAAAAGATGAGTAAGTCTGACGAGAATCAAAAAGGTTTTATCTCCATGTTAGATAATGAAAAACAAATGGAGAAAAAAATTAAAAGTGCTGTTACAGATTCTGAAGGTATTGTAAAATTCGATGCGGAGAATAAGCCAGGTATATCTAACCTTCTTACCATCTATTCTAGCTTTGCTAATGAGAGCATCGAGAGTCTTGAAACGAAATATGAAGGAAAAGGCTATGGAGAATTCAAACAAGATGTAGCCAATGTTGTCATAGAGGCTATGCGCCCAATTCAAGAACGCTATTATGAACTTATCGACTCAGAAGAGTTGGACGATATTCTAGATCATGGCGCTGAGAAAGCTAATGCCGACGCGATGAGAACACTACGTAAAGCCAAAAAAGCAATGGGCTTAGGCCGAGTGAAAAAGAAAAAGTAAGAACATAGCGCAAGCGCCCGCTTAGCAACGTACAAACTGCTGCCCACAGGACGTGGATTGGTTCGATGTTGCTGCGTGACGCAGCGTTTTAAATCGAACTCTCTATGAATCGTTTTGAGATAAAGGAAACAAGGAGAGCGCAAGCGTTCGATGTTGACTTTTCGCAAGAAGGAGCAGGAAGTTTCCTAGTCGCTGGACGCTGGAGCTGGACGTGGCTTCTATAACTTACTTAGTTATACACAAGCCAACATTTTTATAATTTTCTAGACAACAACAAAGGGGTCTGACCCCAGTGCATGATTTACACTGATGGTCAGACCCCTTTGTTTACTTGCTGGTTGTATTCTAACTCCCACAGTTTCTCGAAAAATGGTTGGCCTTTCACAAGGTTGCGACATAGTTCTTCATGTGCCCTGGACCATCCCTCGGAGACACCGTTATATAGCATTTGCCATGCTTGATCAAAGCTATATTGGTGAATGGTTGCATAGTGACTTGGATCCCATTCTGTTAACCAATAGCGAACTTCTGATAAATTCTGGGTTGTTTGCAACTGATCTAATGTCATCATTAGAAGTTGCTTGAGTTGTCGTTCTTTACGTGTGAGCCCAATCATGGTAATTGGGTGTGGAGACAATATGTGATATTCCTTCTCTTCTTCCCCTTCACGAAAGTTGTACGATTCTGGCTTATGTTGGTCAATCATATCGTACACCAATCGCTCTTGCCTTGGGATCAATCTACTTTTTCGTACTGGTAAATTGTACCCCATCGTGTCCACAGCTAGCACGGAGGTGCCATCCGTAACAACAAAAGCATATTCAAGGGAAATTCGTTCTTGATTCTTACGTAAATAAGCTCGTTTGTACACCGCATCTAACAAAGATTGTGGTAGGTCTTGGAGGTCATTTTCAATGTAATGGTAGAGCGATGCTTTTACATACATCAGTGGTACCTGGTCTAGAAGTTCAATGCCATCCTCTTTACGCCATTCATGAAACGAACAAACGTTATATCCATTTTCTTCTCCTTCAAACCAATTCACCCATACATCATGTAAATACAGCATTCTTACCCCTCACTTTTCCAAACGTTTTCTTCTGTAGAAATCAGTATGACCATCAAAGGAATTTTTATACGAATTCAGCCAACTTTTAACAGGAATCATTCGGAAACAGAAATGTAGATACTAATATAATAAGGACGCCAATCGGAAGGAGATAGCATTCTGGGCGTGTTTGGATAAACAATAGGTAGTCCATCCATTGAAATCCTGCCGGTAAAAAATTCAGATAGACGATCATTGTGACTCCACCCGAAACGGCTAAGCCGAATCCAATTAAAAATAAAACAATGGCCAACACCTGCTCATCCCCTTCCCAAGCTCGTCCATTTTGCTACTATATATATATGTACAAGGCTACCCCCTCATTCCAATTCACAGTATCGAATTTTTATTTAGAAGCAAAAACCCTCTTTACTTGAAACAATAGAAAGAGTAAATTATTAAATAAGTGGTTTTTTTGAGAGAGGAGGTACATGGATGGCCAGAAGCCGCATGATACGTAGACAACGTAAGAGAAAACGTAAACGAAAGCTTCTCTTTTCCATCGTGATTGTACTGTTCTTGGGTGTGATTGGATACTCTTCATTTCAATTTGTAGCAGGACAAAACTTAGGTGCAGACAATGGTGGTACTGGAAATTCCGAGGAAAATGAAGAAACAAAAGAAGATTTTGAAAATAGAGATCTTGAAGTTGAAAAGCCTGAAGATAATAAGGTAAACATTCTATTAGTTGGAAGTGACCAGAGAGATCAGGAAGTTTCTCGTACAGATACAATCATGATTGGTCAGTACAACACGGAAAAAGGTACTGCTAAACTTGTATCTATTATGAGAGATACTTATGTTCAGATTCCTGGAAGAGGCTACAATAAAATCAACGCCTCTTATGCTATGGGGGACGTTGCGTTACTTTCTGAAACCATAGAAAAGAATTTTGGTGTCCCTATTGATCATTATGCTGTTGTGAATTTTGAAGGGTTTAAAGATATCATAAACACAGTCTCCCCGAATGGGATTGAAATTGATGTAGAAAAAAGAATGCAATATACCGATAATGCTGGTGATGTAAATATTAATTTATATCCTGGAGAACAAAAACTAAATGGATCTCAATTGTTAGACTACGCTCGATACCGTAATGATATCGAAAGTGACTTTGGACGGGTTCGACGTCAACAACAAGTCATGTCTCGATTGAAGGAAGAAATGGTGTCTTTCAGTAGTATTCCGAAGCTACCCAAAACAGCAGGCTTACTCAGTTCTTACATTGCAACAGATATGAGCAACGCACAATTAATGAACTATGGCCGCATGTTCTTAATGAACCCAGCGGAAAACATTCAAACAAAACGCATCCCTGTTGATGGTTCCTATGAGAACAAACGAATAGCAAACATTGGTTTGGTGCTATCTCATAACGAACAACAAAACCGTCAAGCTATACAAAACTTTTTAAGTACAGAGTCAGAACAGGATAAAGCACAAGCAAGTCAAGACTCGCTTACTGAATCGAATAAAAAGGAATCGTAGTCATACAATCCCGCACCACTTGTTTAGTGGTGTGGGATTTTTATTTGTAACGAACTTGGCTCATTCGCATTCTAACTGGATGTGACTCCTTTTTTGCTCGCTTTTGAAATTGATATGCGTGAGGTTCCTCTCGATATGCGTGGATTCTTCTTCCATATGCTTGGGTTCTCTTTCGTTAGGCGTGAGTTTTCCCTGGATATGCGTGTGAGTCTAGTGCGAGGTTCAGCTACGTTTTGCTAATTCCAGCTCCTCTTTCCCCATTATTTATTGATTAATAATCACGAATACACCTTCAATTACGCATTAACGAACAAAAGCTCAGGGCGCGCGGTTAGCGACGTACAAACTGCTGCCCACAGGACGTGGGTTGGTTCGATGTTGCTGCGTGACGCAGCGTTTTTAATCGAACTCCCTATGAATCGTTTAGAGATAAAGAAAACATCAAGAGTGGTAGCGATTCGATGTTGACTTATCGTAAGGAGGTGCAGGAAGTTTGCTAGGCCTGGGCGTGGCCTCTATAACTTAATTAGTTATGCACAAGCTAACATTTTTATAATCTCCTGGACAACAAAAAAACGGCTCTAATCAAATGAATAGAGCCGCTTTAGTATAAATTTATTCTGCAAATTTCTTAAAGATTAGCGTTGCGTTGTGACCACCAAATCCTAAGGAGTTACTTAGGACCGTTGTCACTTCGTGTTCTTTTGCTTCGTTTGGTACGATATCCAAGTCGCAATCTGGGTCTGGATTTTCATAATTAATTGTAGGTGGCACAATGTTGTTGAGCAGTGATTTGATTGAAATAACTGACTCAATAGCACCTGCTGCTCCAAGTAAGTGACCTGTCATGGATTTCGTTGAGCTGATAGACAATTTATAAGCATACTCACCAAATACATTTTTAACCGCTTCTGTTTCGTACTTATCATTTAAAGCTGTTCCTGTACCATGGGCATTGATGTAATCAATTTCTTCTGGCTTTAAGCCAGCATTTTCAATAGCCTGTTTCATGGAACGTGTTGCACCTTCACCTGTTGGGGCAGGGGCTGTAATATGATACGCATCTCCCGTTGAACCATAGCCTACAATTTCAGCGTAAATGGTTGCTCCGCGTTTTTTGGCAGACTCAAGTGTTTCCAGAACTAGAATACCTGCACCTTCCCCCATAACGAAGCCTCCACGTTCTTTATCAAATGGTCGACTTGCTTTTGTTGGATCTTCTTCTGTTGAAAGAGCCTTCATGGAAGAGAATCCGGCAAATGCCATATTCGTTAGTGGAGCTTCTGAACCGCCAGCAATCATGATGTCTGCATCGCCACGTTCAATTACTTTATATGCGTCTCCAATTGAGTTAGCACCAGATGCACATGCTGTAACAGTACAGGAATTAATTCCTTTTGCACCAAGCGCTATGGAAACTTGCCCTGCAGCCATGTCAGGAATCATCATTGGTACGAAGAATGGACTCACGCGACGAGCACCTTTGTCCATAAATTTACGAAATTGTTCTTCGTAGGTGTTCATTCCACCAATACCAGAACCAATCCACACTCCTGTACGAGTATCATTTTCTTCGTTAATCTCTAGACCTGCGTGCTTCACAGCCATCAGAGAGGCTGCTAGTGCATATTGTGTGAAAGGATCCATTCTACGTGCTTCTTTTTTATCAAAATAGTTACCTGGATCAAAATCTTTTAATTCTCCAGATACATGAGCAGAGAATTCTTCTTTATTAACCTTGGTAATTTCTCCAATTCCCGAATTCCCGTTCACTATGTTGTCCCACATGGTTTCTACATCGTTACCAACTGGCGAGACTGCTCCCATGCCAGTAACCACTACTCTTCTTGCATCCATATAAGCTTCCTCCTTCAATTAGATTCCATAACGTAATGCTACAGCGCCCCAAGTGAGTCCACCACCGAAACCAACTAGCACTACTACATCATTATCTTTTATTTTACCGTTTTCTACGTTTTCTGATAAGGCGATTGGAATAGAAGATGAAGAAGTATTGCCATATCGCTTCACTGAAGTCGCCATTTTTTCTTCTGGAATTTCAAGACGTTGTCTAGCTGCTTCCATGATTCGAATGTTTGCTTGGTGAGGTACTAGAAAATCAACTTCTTCCTTCGTTAAGCCAGCTTTTTCAAGTACATTTATAGACGATTCAGGCATTTGACGAACAGCAAACTTAAACACTTCTCGACCATTCATTTTAATGAAATTATCTTCCTTGCATTGATATAAATGCTTGGCACCAGTTGGATCTGTACCTAATTCAAAGGATAAGATTCCTTTTCCTTCACTAACAGGCCCCATCACAGTGGCACCGGCTCCGTCTCCAAATAAAACACAGGTGTTACGGTCTGTCCAGTCCGTAACCTTAGATAACTTCTCTGCCCCAATAACAAGGACATGATCATATGCACCATTTTGGATAAACTGCTGTGCTGTAATCATACCATACATAAATCCAGCACATGCAGCAGATAAGTCCATAGATGCTGCCTTTGTTGCTCCTAGTTTTTCTTGTACTCGATTACCTACCGAAGGGAACGGCGAATCCGGCGTTACTGTCGCAACTAGAATTAAATCAATATCCTCAGGCTTAAGATTTGATTTATCTAAAGCACGTACAGCTGCTTCATAAGCCATATCTGATGTGTCCATATCATCATTAGCTAATCTTCTCTCTTCAATTCCTGTACGGGTACGAATCCATTCATCATTCGTTTCCACAAGCTTTTCCATATCAAAATTGGTAAATACACGCTCTGGTACATAGTGGCCTGTACCTAAAATACCTGCATTTCTCATATCTTCATCCCCTTAAAGGTAATATATATTATCAATTCTTATGACTTGGTACTAATTTTAAGGTATTTACTAGGTAGATTCAAGTAGAACCAATCGTCATGATTAGACATGAGCCCTCCCTCAACCAAGCTATTGTCCATATGATGAAACGAAGGAGGTGGAATCATTGGCAGAGAAAAAAGATTCAAATCAAGAAGGAACTCGAAGTTTTGATGACTTTATGTTTGGACCACGGCCAACTTCATCCAAATCTGACCAAGGAAGCGAAAAAAATGAATCGTTTGATATTGGAGATACTACAGGTATTATTATTGAAACGTACAATCAACTTTCCCCATATGTAAAAGAGGTTTCGAAATTCCTTAAGAATTGGAAGTCTTAGTAATAAGGCCGAGCCAACATGATGTGAAAGCTCCCAAACTATCAATAAGTAGCCTTTGCAAACGAAGAATAAACATGCGAAAATCCTGCCACAACTCTGTGACAGGATTTTTGTATAAAGAAAAGTGCATAGCGTCTGGATAGCAAGGTATAAGTTACAGCCTAACCCTATTACGAAAAGATATAGCGTTCCCTATATATTTAATTATATTATGGCTTGATTATTGATTAGGAAGCTTACCTGTTTCTTTATATTCCTTCACTGCACTTTTTATTTTCTGTTTAAATTCTTTGGGCACAGTTGAGCTAAAATCACCTAGAGATATGGCATCATCTTGAAAATCAAATGTGAGTACGTCATCAGGCAATTCCCCTTTGTTAAACCGTTTGGCAGCCAATAGATACAGTTTATCTACATGTTGTACTGTACTCGTTAATACGGTAGCATCACCAAAGTTTGACTGATCTGAAACATACCCTATTGCTTGTAGATCACTATCTTTTATGGATTTCATTAAAGGTACATTAAAACCATCTCCAGCTGGATAAAAGACATCCACATCTTCTGTCCTCATTTGCTTAAACATCATCTTTGCACGTGTACTGTTATCCCAGCCATTCACATATTGTATGTGTACATCGGCATCTGGATTCTGATACAAGGCCCCTTCGTAAAAACCTTCAATTTCCGGCTGCCACTCATATGCTGCAACAATACCAACATTATCGGTTTTAGACATTCCAGCTGCAACCATCCCACCAAAGAATCCCATAGCATGTGCATTAAAATTTAAGCTCGTAATATTTTCCCCATGAATGTTTCCATTAAAATATACAAATTGAATCTCTGGATATTGTGACTGAAATTGATCAAAGTACTTTCCAAACGAACTACCATGTCCAAAAATTAAATTCACACCTTCATTTGAAAATTCCTCAACTGCTTTTTGTGCGGATTGTTTCGATTGGATGTGTTGCTTAAAATATACATCAACATTTAGTTCTTCTTTAATATCTAATAATCCCATGTAACCTTTTTGTCCCCAAACCTGGTCATGCACTGTATGTTCGACAAGCATACCAACTTTATGGATGTTACCTTGCCCCATCGCATTGGAACAGCCTGCCAACAGTGCAAGCAATAAGGAAAATGAAAACAGGATTCGCAAATACACTCTCTAGCACCTCATTTACTCTATGACTTCATCCCACTAGTTTATCTAGCCATATTGTATCTCTTATCCTTTCATTCGTAAATGTATGCACATGTTAAGCGTTATTTTTCATAATAGGAAGGGTATTGAGATTGATGTTCTTGTGCACGTTTGATCGTTTCATCAAAAGGCTTTGTTCTAGTAATGGTTCTATCATACTTCTCGTGTTCCTTTCCTTCATCCATCCCGAGCGTTACCACATCTTTTTCAACAACTGAAGCTGCGACTTTAAAAATGGGAGAAATCACATCCTCAACTGGTATGTCTTGTTTCTTTATAGTTGACAGAGGAGTAGATAGCCACGGACCATAACAGCGTTCCACTTGGACGGTTATCCATCCGTTTTTCCCCTGGTCTAATTGATTATAAGGTAGAATGCGAACACGGGAAGAGGCGTCGATATGTTCTAATTGTTTCCATGGCGGGGAGTGATTTTCATGCTCTACGACATACATTTCTTCAAATGCGTTGTCATCCTCTTCCTTCATATAATCCTCCACCGTATTGTAGTATGAAAAGTTCGAATTTCTACCAATGAACATCGCCAAGGTTTCTTTTTTTTCTGTTCGTTTATCAATTCCTACAACTTCATGCCCCTCATCTAATAAGGCATTCACAATATGAAATCCAATTCCTTCATAACAACCCCATACAAGATAATTCATCCTTTTCTCCCCTCCTATTATAGCGTATGATGTATCTCTGTAATCATGCTTTAATAGGAACTACTTAATGTCGTTTCATATTCTTTCATAAATCGGAGAATAGAGGTGGTCACTCTTGGTAAAATGGGATGTATTGCTAATTTGAGCTCAACTCTTCTATTTAAATAGTGTTGTTCTTCTTCAAAACGTCGGCTATGCTCATGGACCGAATAATGTTGACATGATACATCATGAAAAATCAAAGCAGGTGTCTCGGTTTGAGGTAAGGAAGATGGCTGTATCACATCCTTTTCTACATTCTTCTCCTCTAAATCATATGCCGATGCTAGTTCTTTTTTCAATCGTTTGAAGAAGACTTGATTACTTCGTTCTTGGTCAAACAAAGCTTTCATACTCAAACAAGGTGTAAAAAATACAAATGAGCGTATGGAAATGTCATGATTCTCTTGCCATCTTAGTGCTGTTAATGCTCCCATACCCTCGGCAATAACATGAATATGCGGATTAACGATTTCTTGTCGTCGAACAAATTGTAAGACTTGGTGTAATAGATGTGTGGTTTTAGGACTTCCCCACCCATTTCCGTACAGTTGACTCGTAAACAAAGTGTACCCGTTCTCTAACAATTGATTTAGCAAGCTTGCTCTTTCAGGATGTTCACTCCAAAACGATTGATGTTCTTCTACATAATGTCCAGCGTCACCAAGGTAAAGGATTAAAAATCCATTTGGTTTTTCTGGGAGATGCAGCAAGCAGGTTTGTTTATCCAATTGGAATGTTCTTGTTATGACATCCAAGGAGTTATCCATTCAGTCTCATCCTTTATTAAAGGGTTATATCCTTTATAATGTATGTATAGGATATAGCATTGTATGGTCACATGCCTTTATCTAGAAAAGTTCTTACCAATAAAATTATCTTAGTGTTTATTTTTCTGAAAACGTTTGATAAACTTAAAACAGATTGTTGAAATAGAGGTGAGCATTATGCGTTTGTTCTGGTCAATCTTTTGGGGCTTTCTACTTAGCTGCATGGTTACATATGTAGTATCAAGTATGAACGGTGGAGCATTCCATTTGTCCCAAGCAATTGTGCTAACCGTAGCTTTCACTTTAACTGTATTAATTTTAGGTGAAGGCGCATTAAAAGAAGACACCGAATAAATGAGTGACGAAGTTGTATTATACTACTTCGTCATTCGCTATTTTTAATCAAAAATCCTCCTTTCCCGGTAAGGAAGGAGGATTTTTCTCTTTTTAAGATTCATTTCATAAATAGCTTCAACGCCACTCTAGAATTTATAAACCCATTACAGATGAGCAAGTGCTCATTGAGCTTATTTTTTAGCATGCATCAGATGGTGGATGCTATTGTTTATGGTTTTCTTTTATAAGACCATACTCGATCTTTATTTGAGTTCGCCGGGAAGGATTGACCTGCATTTAAGCGGATTTGCTTCGGGTCTTTCACCATACTTCCCGTTTCTCCAATCTCTACATAAACCCCATTATTGGGCGCTTTATCGCCATGTTTAAATTGATGTCTTTGCCCCATAAATTTCAAACTCCTTTACATGTCTTTATATAGTAGTTTGACGTCGGAGCAAGAGATTTATACTAACAAATACTGATTTAATACCATGGCAAAGCATTTACCGTAACTAGTACAGACAATGGTAAAATCAGGCGTTGAAATCGTTGTGGTGGCTGGTATGATTGAATTGTTGAGGGTCCAAACCTCCCACTTTTGCTCATACCACCGAATTGTCGAAGAGATGAAGTAGTTGAAGAATACGCTGGGTAGGTAGGAGCATTAGGTTCAGATGTATTATGTTGTTCAACTGATGTTGGAATGGCTAAATACAGATAATCACCATCCACTCCAGTAATGACACCATCAACATGCTCACCATCTGCTAATTGCGCTAATATATATTGATTCATATGCTTGTTACATAAAGAATACATATGACTGTAGGTAGAACTTTGTCCTTTTCTCTTTCTCATAAGTAATGACCTCCTCTATGATGTAGGATATTCACCCAGCCCACAAATGTGAAATGGAGCAGTCGTACTATATAGAGAATCTGGACATGACTGTCCATTAAACAGATTCATTTGGAACAGGAGGAAAACGTAACATGGAAAAATTGTTTGAACTAATAAAGTATTTGTTTTTAGGGGTGTTTCAAGGCTTCACGGAACCCATCCCCATTTCATCGAGTGGACATTTAGTCATTGTTCAAGAGCTTTTTAAAATGGACGAGCAAGGCCTTACGTTCGAAGTTTTGGTGAATTTTGGCTCCCTTATTGCAGTTCTGATGGTTTATCGGAAAGATTTAATCCGCTTAATTAAAAATGGACTAGCCTTTTTAGTTGGCAATACGAGAAATGAAGATAAGAAAAATGATTCTCGCTTTATCATCTACCTCATCATCGGTACAATCCCAGCTGCTATTCTAGGTATATTATTAGAAGACTGGATTGGGAATACTTTTGGGGATAAAGCGAAAATGGTCGGTATTACGCTTATTATAACTGGTGTTGCACTTTGGATTATTCGTAACTTAAAAGGAATCAAAGGAGACCATGATATTACATGGATCGGTGTTATTATTGTAGGTCTTGCTCAAGCTGTTGCTTTGATTCCTGGTATTAGTCGTTCTGGTGCTACCATTGTAGCTGCCATGCTCCTAGGTTGGAAACAAGAAACCGCTCTACGTTTTTCTTTCTTGTTATTCATTCCTGTTAGTCTCGGAACTGTTGTCTTAAGTGTTGGAGATCTTATGGCCCAGGGAGAAGCTAAACTAATACCGTACATCCTTGCCTTCCTCGGATCTATCATAGCTTCCTACTATGCGCTACGTTGGTTTATGAACATTATGGCAAAAGGAAATCTAAAGTATTTTTCCTTTTATTGCTTTATCGTAGGCGCGCTTGTATTTATCTTCATGTAGCATAAGGACCCTCCCCTTTCGAGGATGCCTTACTTTTGAAATATGAATGTAATCTCATATTACGTTTCGATTCTTCCTCAAAAGGGCACTATACATAGTAGAAGGAGGGTTACAAGATGTTGTGGACAATTTTAATTGTATTATTAATTCTATGGTTACTAGGATTCTCCCTACAAATCGGAGGCGGAATTATACACCTTCTATTAGTAATTGCCCTAATTTTACTTATTGTTAACCTTGCAAAAGGATTGAAACGGTGACTCTCATCATAAGATGTAGTTAAGAAGATGCCTGAAACCTCTTTATAGAGATTTCAGGCATTTTTTTGTGCAGCTTCTCACTAGTCAAAAATGAGTCAATTTTCTCGTAGCAATACTCCCTCTCCAGTTGAATAAGCCCCCCCCCTTTTAGTAAGAAAAGAGAAGTTATTCAACAAACGGGGCATGAGGAGATGAAGCAAGCATAAGCAGGATTGAAGAGAGCATAACTCATCTCGGAGTGGGTAAAGCAAACACTATCTCGAATTTAAGTCTTCAAAATAACAGATTATTAGCACTATTTGATTGCATCACTATACTAGAATATCCCATTACCAAAAAACGTCTAGGTTAATGATACCTAGACGTTTTCTGTGTTTCTATTCAGCTTTCATCAGCCACCGCTTACTGGTGGGATAAATGCAACAGTGTCACCGTCTTTCAGCTCTGTTGACATGTTTGTATATTCTTCGTTAACAGCTACGTTCGCATCATCCAATTCTAGAATGCCGTAGTTTTCTTTCAACACGGATTTAACGTGAGAGACAGGATGTCCAGCTGCATCGATTTCTACACTTTCTCTACCTGCTGCTTCTTGAAATTGTGCAAATAGTAATACTTTAACCATATAAATCCTCCTCTTCAGGCTTTCCGGTCGGATAGGATTTAGTCTCGAGTTGATTGCCAATCCAAGACTCTCCATCCTCCCAGTGTTCTTTTTTCCAAATTGGGACGATCTCTTTAATGCGTTCAATCGCATAGCGACTAGCATCATAGGAGTCTGCCCTATGTGGTGTTGAGACCGCAATCACCACGGCAATATCAGATATGTGCAGTTCACCAATACGATGGGTGATCGCTACTAGTGCATCCGGCCATTTCCCTTGAATTTCATCCCCGATTTGCGCCAATTTCTTTTCAGCCATCGGAACATAAGCATCATAGTGTAAATAAAGGGTCCGCTTGCCTTTCGTAAATTCGCGAACCGTACCAATAAAGGTGTTGACTGCACCACTTTCTGGTCTTACAACTTTATTTACCACATTTTCCACAGAAATAAACTGGTCTGTTATACGAAAATAGTTACTCATTTTATTTACACCTCTCTATTATTCGTTTTGACAGTTCCTCTATCGATTTAGAATGATATATTGAAAAAGCTGCCCCATCTTCCTCAATCGAAAAGAAAGGAACTTGACCCCAATAAAGATAAGAATCAATATGAGAGCATTCCTCTAGTAATGATAGATCATATTCATCTTTAAGGATGACTGTTTTAGGATAAGTCGCACGTTTGAAGCCTTCCAGCAGAACAACATCCACGTCCATAACTTCATACATATGAAGCATTTCCTCAAGAGACCATGATTGTTTTTTCGCTATCCAATGAAAAATGCCATCTCCTTCAACACCACTGACAACAGCTCCTGCTTGACGATGTTTACCGCTATCTGTGGCAACACCTTCTATCAATGGAGGACCACCATGTCCATGATGCTTAAGGGAACCAACACGATATCCTTGTTGTTGTAACCTTTTGATTAGCTGAGAGACGACAGTTGTTTTGCCACTATTTTTAAATCCAACGACTTGCCAAACTACAAATGGATGTTTGTTCATGAGAGGAACTCCTTTCATCCATTTTATATGTAAAAACCCTTGTTGGTATCATGACCAACAAGGGTTTTTATCTAAATCAATCCGGGATACCAAGTGCGATTTTCGCATAGCGAGACATCTTGTCCTTCGTCCAAGGCGGACTCCAAACAATATGCACTTCGATATCATTTAACTCTGGTAAATCAGATAGAACACGTTTAACATCCTGTTCAATCGTAGCAGCTAGTGGGCAACCCATAGCTGTTAAAGTCATCGTGACATGGCCTACACCATCTTCATCACGATCTACTCCGTATATTAGCCCGAGGTTAACAATATCAATGCCAAGCTCAGGGTCAATTACATTTTCAAGTGCACCCATCATGTTATCGTGTAACTGTTGATCCATAGGTGTTTTCCCCCTTCTTGTTTCCTAATCATTATTATAACGAAAAACTCTCTAGAATGAAAGCCAGGTCACTACCTTTAGCCTTACTCCTTATAAGTGTAAATCAAACCAATTTACAGTCTCTGAAACTGCATAGGTAGAAACTTTATGATCTCGCCCAACTTCTCGTAAGAAACGAATGTTCTCTGGGTTTTTATAATGGGAAATCGCATCATTGTAAAAACTATAGGAGTGGTCAAATGGCACTACATTGTCCTCTTCTCCGTGCCAGAAAAACATTGGTCTACCATATAACTTATCAATTTGCTTGGATAGGTCTATATTGGCCAGCGAGCGAATTAATTCTTGCTGTTCTTCTTCTGTCATTGGCACATCCATGTCCATCTCTTTAATGGTAGCAACTTGTTCCTCAGCAAATCGTACTGGCTGAGGTGACCCCATCAATACAGCAGCTACTTTAATCCAGTTGTATTGTGTGAGGGCAGCACTAGTCGTTATGCCTCCCATGCTTGTTCCTGCTAAACCGATTCGTCCATCTTTAATCAGGTTACGTTGTTCTAAAGATTGTTGTAAAATCGGTAATTCCTTTAAGTTTTGAACAACAACGTCCCATAATCGATAGGTAAGTTCTTGATTGTTCATCCCTTCTTCTCGTTCTCCATGTAGATAACAATCAGGTAAAACGACTCGATATCCTTTTGAAGCAAGTGAATATGCTATTGGTAAGTTTTGTTCTTTCACACTTGTAATGCCATGAATATACATGACAAGAGGAAGTGGTTGGTTCTCTTTACTCGAATCGACCACAATAAGTGATGGAATGTTTTCAATGGTTTCACGATAAATTCCTATCATGATGGCTGTTTCCCTTCCTTTTTTCCATACAATATGTATTCTATAATTTTGTTCTCAACACTATCTATGCTAACACTCTCAATTGGGAAAAGAAAGAAAAAGGCCATCCTAGTTAGTTCAACCTTTACATATAATAAGTCATAGTTATAAACTAAAAACCATAAGAGGTGGTAAACATGATGGAAAAATACTTAATCGCTTTAGATTTAGATGGAACGCTTCTAACCGATGAAAAAATCATTAGTGAGCGCAACAAACAGGCGATTGCCAAAGCAAGAGCAGAAGGACACATTGTGTCTATCGCAACAGGAAGACCGCACCGAGCAAGTATTCATTATTATAATGAGATGGAGTTAGACACCCCTATGGTAAACTTTAATGGGGCTTTAATTCACCATCCGAAGAATCATTACTGGGATGCCATACATTCTCCTATGTCAATCCGTACAGCTCACAGTATTTTACATACGTGTAAAGAGTTAGGTGTTAAGAATGTGCTTGCAGAAGTTCGGGATGATGTTTATCTTGATCAATATGATGAAGAGCTTATGGAAATTTTTCAAACGAGCGATACACCTATAAACATAGGAAGCCTATCATCCAATTTGAAAGATGATCCTACCTCCATATTGATTCATCCGGAAATTGATAAAATTCAAGCACTACGCGATCAATTAACAGATAAGCATGCCGAAGTCATCGACCATCGAAAATGGGGTGCTCCTTGGCATGTAATTGAAATTGTGCGCGCAGGGTTGAATAAAGCAGTAGGACTCCAAAAAATTGCTCATTACTATCATATCCCTGAGGAGCGTATCATAGCCTTTGGTGATGAGGATAATGATTTAGAAATGTTGGAATATGCAGGTGTTGGTGTTGCGATGGATAATGCTATATCAGAGCTGAAAGACGTTGCTAATTATACCACCCATTCCAATGAAGGCGATGGTATTGCTTGTTTCCTTGAGGATTTTCTAAAATTATCCTCCTAAGCAATGTAGTAGATCCTTTCCCAATTATTGAAATACATGAACACTTTCCTTTAGACCATACTAAGCTTGAACACAGCAACAAGTTGTGTTCAGGCTTTTTTCATTCTATGGGGGGATTTAAGTTGAGCAAAAAAAGCAAATCGAAGCGTTTTGTTCAGCAAGGGAAAGATGCCGTTAAGAAACATGATGAACGATTCCCGTATCGTGAAGTGTTCTCAGAAGTAGAACGTAAACGTGAGGAATCAGACAATCATACTGTGGGAGGTTTTTAAAGATGCAGAACAGAAATAACTTATTCCAACAGGCTAGAGAAGCTGTCAGTAATGTCACAAACCGCAAAGGAGCAGCGAGTCAAGAAGAGGTCAGTATCGCGAAAAACTGTATCAACTCTGCTCGTGCCAATGCTTCTGAAGAAGAACAAGGTCAACTTCAACAGCTTCAACAAGAAATTGAACGCCACGAAGGGTTAAAATAATCTCTTTCACACAGTAAGCAGTGAGGCTCATGCCTCACTGCTTTATATATGACATATCACTTTCATAGAAGGAATCACTCGAACATTTGGATGGTCCACGTCTGCATTCGCAGCTACAACACTCGTTCGTTAAATTTCTTTTTGAGATTGGAAACGTTGGATGTAGAGGAAACAACCTGGCTATCCTTATGATTAGGATAGCCAGGTTTATGTCCATTCATCTAATTTAACTAAAGCTACAGCGTAAACAATGTGTCCAATAAACCAATACAAAATAGCTACAGTATCATCAAGGGCCGGCGTCTCCTTTATCGCTAAATCAGTGAGGGGAAAGTAGGTTAGAGCTGCCACAACACTTAATAACAGCGCTGTAGACCACCTTGCATTCTTACCACCATCTGATTGAAACCTAATCCAAGCTAAGTATATTATTGCAATCGCCCATGATATGGTTAAATGGAAAAACCACTCCATCCAAATAGGCCATTCTATATCTCCAATTACAGGTACAAAATCTATATTTAATAGTAACGAGTACACTTTTACACCTGTTGTGTATTCAATGAACCACAGAACGATACCAAGTAAGAGGCCTGTTACAGTACCCAACCAAATCCCTTTTTTGATCATATGAATGTCCTCACTTTTCCTCATGATTTTTGAAAGTAGCCCTCTATACAATCATCTAAACCTTTTAGAATGATGTGAATGTGTTATGATGTGCTTATCGTAACATATTTTTACATTGAAAATAGGAAAAGAAAGAAAAATTCACTTAGTTGACATTCTTTTGTCTGACCATGATTTCATGCTAATATATGATTGAGTACTCGAGGAGGGATAGTATGGCTGTACAAGCTCAAGAAACACCAAACCCAAATGCTTATAAGTTTACGTCTGATCGAATGATATTTGATGGAGATGGTAGCGTTGCGGTAATGCCAGGCCAAACAAGTGACTATAAGATCATGAATGACCTTATGGCTATTGATGGCGTGGACAACGTATTTGGCTTCCAAAACTTCATCACTGTTAACAAAACATTTGATGCAACATGGGAAGACCTTACACTTAAAGTTAAAGAAGTATTTGAAAGCTACGGATACTAAATAAAAAGCAGACTACCTATCAATGGTAGTCTGCTTTCTTTATATATTAATTCTCCCTCTTGGAAAAATCCTTCTACATAAAATTGAAAGTACAGGAGATGTGAAAAAGCATATGACTCTATAGAGGAGAATCACATGCTTTTTGTTACTTGCTTATTTAAATGTCTCTAGCTTCACGTATTTAACATTTTCAATAGAACCGTCTTTTGCACTCTTCGTGTACATCATCATGGTTAGCGTGCCATTAGAAGGTAATTTATCTTTTGCAATGCTTACATCAAAATCAAATTTACCCCAGTTTGGTCCTCCCTGATTTGCTTGGACAGCTGTTTCATTTACAAGGACATTATGTCCATCTTCCACATTGTAAAGAAAACTTCCTTCAAACACTCTTGCTTCACCAGTTACAGTGTATTCTCCATTAGAACCTTCTACATTAATGTTACGGAAGGCTTGATCTTCAGAAACAACTTCAAATTCTACCGTTTGTTGAAACGGCTTTGCTTCGATTGTTTTTCCATTTATTTTATTTGGAACTAGTGTGATTTCAGCCGTGTATTTTCCTGGCTCTACACGCTTGTCTTCTTTTTTATAATTCCATGCTTGCTTCCATGCAACACTTTCTTCAGCTTTCACCTTTTTAGATGTTAAGGCTTCTGTGAATGCTTTACCTTGTGAATAGCGATAAACTTCTTCACCTTTTTTATTTTTCACAACAACTTCATATTGTTGACCAGATGAGAATCCAAGTTCTACTTGTTTATCAGCTGTATTTTTTATGCTGAAATCAAATGTAACTTGTTCCGTCTCTGCATTCGCACTAGCAGACATTTCTTGTTGTTGCAATAGTTCCTTTACGCTTATTTCGTCTGTCTTTTCCTCTTCCTTATTTTGATCGTCTTTGTTTTCTTCTTCTTCTGAAGCGTTACTTGATGTTTCTTCCGTTTGGTTGTCTTGGTTCTCTTGATTGTCAGTATCGTTTGCTTTTGATGATGAAGAACAACCGGCTGCTACTAAAATTAGCGCCATGACAAGAACAAGAAGTTTTTTCATGTTTGCCACCCTTTCTTATGTTATCTTCCTATTAATTAGACGGATTAAATGAAAGAAACGTTTCATCTCTCTTTCTAATCATCACGTCTAAAGAACCCAAATATACCAGTCGTTTGAACAATGTTGGTAAATGCATGTGGGTCGACGTCTTTTATTACGTGTTCTAAGTCATATAGTTCATACCGCGTGATGACCATAATAAGCATGTTTTTATCCTGTCTGGTGAAAGCACCTTTAGCAGGGACGGTAGTAATACCTCTTACCATCTTAGAATGAATGGCCCTTTCTAGTTCTTCCGCTTCTGTAGTAATAATCATCGCTGTCAGTTTTTCATGACGAGTATGAATAGCGTCAATCACACGTGTTGATACATATAGTGTTACGATGGTATAAAGTGCCTTCTCCCAATCATACAATAAACCGGCTAAAATGATAATAGTTGCATTCATAATAAAGAAATAAGTTCCAATTGGTCGATCTCGTAGCCTGGACAATATCATTGCAACAATGTCCATACCACCGGTAGAAGCACCCCATTTTAACGTGAGGCCAATACCAACTGCCCCAATAACTCCACCAAATACAGCATTTAGTAGAATGTCCGGGGAAAGCTGTCTAACAGGAATAATCTCCAAAAAAATTGTTGTGAACAAGACAGAAAGTAAACTGTAGATAGTAAATCCTCTTCCAACTTTGAACCAGCCTAAGAGAATGACAGGAATATTTAATATAAATAGGATAACACCAGTAGTGATTCCTATACCTACATAGTCTTGTAATAAACTCGAGAGGAGCTGTGCTACTCCTGTAAATCCACTTGCGTAGACGTTTGCTTTAATAAGAAATAAGTTTAGTGCAATTGCGTTCAATATTGCACCTAATATGACGATGAATAGTCGCTTGAATTCGAAAATGAACATCCGGTACCTCCTTCAATACTAAGACGCCCTCTTATCTTTGTACCACCAATCCAACTGGAAAATCAAGCCTTTTTATGTTAATTTCACCTTTACTTTTCTTCCATTTTGGTTGATGGGCGTGAAATCAGGGTTCACTGATGTAACCTTTGACTATCTTATATGTTAAGATTAAACTATTGACAAAAGCTTACTATAGAAAAGGGTGAAAGCATGAACGTACAAATTATTACGGATTCAGGTTGTGATTTACCTAATTCCCTCATAGAAAAATACAATATTATACGTGTTCCACTTACAGTCCATCTAGATAATGAGGATTACCTTGATGCTGTAACAATTGACTCTAAACAAGTATATGATGCGATGAGAAATGGGAAGGAACCGAAAACTTCGCAAGTTTCCCCACAAACATTTAAGGAGCAGTTTGAAGCATGTGCAAAAGAAGGGAAAACCTGCATATATTTTGCCCTCTCCTCAGAACTCTCTGGTACATATCAAACTGGCAAAATGATGCAGCAAGAAGTCAACGAAGAGTATCCTGACTTTGATTTTCAAATCATTGATACCCATTGTGCGTCCCTTGGATTTGGCTTAGTTGTTCTTCGAGCAGCTCAACTTGCTCATGAAGGGGCTTCAGCTGCTGATGTTGTAGAAATGGGAACATACCATATGAATCATATGGAGCATATTTTCACAGTCGACGACTTAGAATATTTAAAGCGTGGTGGCCGTGTGAGTAAGACAGCTGCTTTTGTCGGTACCATGTTAAAAATAAAACCCCTTTTGCATGTTGAAGAAGGCAAATTGATTCCTTTAGAGAAAATTCGCGGTTCGAAAAAAGTAATCAAACGTATGATTGAAGTAATGGAAGAGCGAGGACAAGACTTCAACAATCAAATTGTTGCCATCAGTCACGGTGATGACCTTGAGCGTGCCAATCAATTAGCTGAGCAAATTAATGAACAATTCAACCCTAAGGATATTGTTATTCATCCTGTTGGCTCTTCCATTGGAGCTCACTCTGGCCCAGGTACAATTGCGTTATTTTTCCTCAATGATTCTTATAAATAATATACCCTCTTATTGCACATTCTAATGGTGAATTAGAAAGGAGTGTATATAAATGAAAAAGGATAACGACAAGAAACCTCTGGATAACAATGCAAAGCGCGCCCTAAAGAATGAACAACGAGAAGAAGCGAGACAAAATGGTGAGCGTCAATTTTCTAAAAAAACGGATCACAAATAAAGATTCCCAAACCTAGTACATGGGCATGTGCTAGGTTTTTTGTAACGTCTACTTCTGGATTCCAGCAATTGCCCCCCCTTCTCTCTGTCGAAGTCATTATGGAACTGCAGATGACTTCTTTTTCTAACCACTATTACACATAGCAACCCTGAATCTATTTCAATTAAACCACAGCATAAACCTAGCACTTACTACATTTATTTTTATTATAATCCATCCATCATCCACAAAGTTGACACAACTTTCGTTTATATCCGATTTACTTTCTTTATTTTTTTACATAAAATACGGTTAAGGGTATTTATTAATTGATATTTAGTACGTAGAGGAGGAACGATGATGGGAAAAAAAATCGTTATTATAGGTGGAGTTGCGGGAGGAGCTACGGCTGCTGCTCGATTACGTCGTTTAGATGAATCAAGCGAAATTGTTATGTTCGAACGTGGAGAATATATTTCTTTTGCAAACTGCGGTTTACCTTACTATATAGGTGGTGCCATTGAACAACGTGATAAACTTCTCGTTCAAACTGTAGAGGGAATGTCCAAACGTTTTCATTTAGATATTCGAAATCAAACTGAAGTCAAATCTATAGATAAAGATGCGAAAACAGTATATGCTAAAAATCGCTTAACAGGAATTGAATATGAGGAAAGCTATGATGTATTGATTTTATCTCCAGGTGCGAAACCCATTGTCCCTCCATTTCCTGGGGTAAATGAAAAGAACGTCTTTACACTTCGGAATATTCCTGACACGGATCGAATCAAAACATATGTAGATAGTCACCAACCAAATCATGCAACTGTTGTTGGTGGTGGGTTTATCGGGCTCGAAATGGCTGAAAATTTAGTTGAACGAGGTCTAAATGTAACCGTAATTGAAAAAGGTAATCAAGTGATGGCGCCAATCGATCCGGAAATGGCTGCTTATGTTCATGAGGAATTACGAGCTAAAGGGATTGAGCTTATTTTAGAAGATGGGATTCAGTCTATTGAAGACGAAGGAAAATCGGTTGTATTAGAAAGTCAGCATCGAATCGCTACATCTATGATTATCCTATCTATTGGGGTGCAGCCGGAAAATACATTAGCAATAGATGCCGATTTAGAAGTTGGAAAAAGAGGTGGAATTATTGTAAATGATTTCATGCAAACAAGCAATCCATCCATTTATGCTGTTGGAGACGCTGTACAAGTTAAAGATTACATCACTGGATCCCCGACGATGGTTCCCTTAGCATGGCCTGCTAATCGACAAGGTCGCATTGCTGCAAATCATATTTACGGTAAACAGGAAGGCTATAACGGTACGCTTGGAACTTCCATTGTAAAGGTGTTTGAGTACACGGTTGCTACTACAGGTTTGAATGAGAAACGTTTGAAAATGCTAGATATTCCCTACAGTATCGTCCATATTCACCCTGGTTCTCACGCTGGCTATTATCCAGGTGCAGCGCCAATGGCTATGAAAGTACTGTTCCAAAAAGAGGATGGGAAGCTACTTGGGGCGCAAATCGTTGCGAAGGATGGTGCAGACAAACGAATCGATGTTATCGCCACAGCCATTAAAGGCGGACTAACAGTGGAAGATTTAACAGATTTAGAGCTAGCTTATGCACCCCCATATTCCTCAGCTAAGGACCCTGTAAATATGCTAGGATATGTAGCTAGCAATATGATGAATGAGGATATAGAAACACTACAATGGCATGAGGTTCAAGATGCAGTTGAGCTAGGGGATTTTGTGGTGGATGTCCGTAATCCTAAGGAACTAGAACAAGGTTACATTAATGGAGCAAAAAATATCCCATTAGATGAATTACGAGATCGACTGAATGAACTTCCAAAGGATCAGAACATTATCGTTTATTGTCAAGCTGGACTTAGAGGATACTTGGCTACACGCATCTTAACTCATAATGGATTCACAGCTCGAAACCTTGATGGAGGTTGGAAAACGTACTCCATTACAAAACAGCTAACGGCACCTGCTCTTTCATAGAACACGCTTGTTTGGTGTCAGACTCCCACACTGTTAAAGCATTATCGAGTTAACGTACTGAAGTCCCTGGCATCTGTTCATAGGATAAAAACATACACCTTCTGCCACACTAAGGGCAGGAGGTGTTTTTCATGAGCAAACGAAAAAACCAAAACAAAGGAAAAATGTCTTCCAACGTGAATCCGCAAGGGTTTACGGAGGACAAAGCCGATCAACAACCAAAGTCCAAGTTAGAAGAACGTGCTAAGAAGAGTAATACAAAGCTATAGAATACGGTGCCAGACCCCCACTCTAGTAACGTGTTAACGCACCGGGGGTCTGGCACCTAATAAAGTTTATCTATCTTCCCATGGGAATTCTACAACGTTTGTTTGTTCTTCTGTTTCAAGGTTCAATACTTCCATCTGCTTATTGGAGAAGGAGTATAGATAGTTATTAATAGACATCATACGTTGCAATTTATTTTCCCATTGTGGGTGATCTAGCTCTTTGTCAGGCTGATGTGAGATTGTTTTCTTCAATGTGAACCCATCTTCCGGTGTTACGTTGTATAGATAGGCTCCTTCAAAAACAAAGCGGTGTTTCATATATTCAGCATCGCCTTGCTGTACTTTATAACTTTCTGAAACGGTAACTGGGAATCCAAATAAGTTTTTGTCTGGATGATAATAAAGTGCTTTATGGTTGTAATTCAAGTCTGAACTTGAACCACTTCCTCCGATGATCTCAACATCCTTCTCAATTGGATTGCTTACATCACTAATATCAAATAGCGATAGCTTCACCCCATCCGTAACCGTTCTATTATTTTCCGTTTGCTTTGTACTGTTACCAAATCCTATTACATGGTTATCCCCAATAGGATGTAAATAGTTACTGAAGCCTGGAATTTTTAGCTTTCCGAGTACTTCAGGTGCTTCGGCATTCTGCAAATCGATTACAAATAACGGATCTACTTGCTTGAAGGTAACCATATAGGCACGATTCTGCATAAAACGTACACTATAAATGCGTTCTCCTTCAGCTAAGCCCTCTAACTCACCTAATTTGTTTAAAGATGTATCGAATGTATAGAGATTATTAGTGGATGTATTCTCCTCATCCCACATATTCCCCTTCGTTGTCGCAACACGGAAAGTTCCATCTCGTTCATCCATCGCAAATTGATTAATAAGGGTTCCAGGTACGTTCGTTTCAGCATCATACGAAACCTTCGTACCATCTACACCAAATTGATAGATTCTCGTATCTGGAGTTTGATTACGATCCACCGATTCTTTCGTATATTCTGGATAATCACGAACAGCTAGATAGATATTTTCTTTAGACATATATACCGTGTCGCCGGAACCGAGGTATGTCTTCACCTCTGCTTCTTGGTCCTCTTTTGTCACATCAAATGAGGTAATCGTTAAAAAGCTAGAATCATCCGTTTCAGGTAGCTTATGCATGCGATCATACGATACAGACATAGCCTCTGATGAGACAGCAGTATCTTTATACATTGGCCGCAATTCCTCCTTATCTACGGATTCACCTTCTTCTTCTGCGCGATTCATGATATGGAATGGAGGATGTTCATTTGTAATGAAGTATAGAGTCTCATCTATTTTTCTCGAAGTAAGAAAGTTTCCTTGAACCGTTACTTCACGAATTTTTTCAGGTTTAGATGGATTGGTTACATCATACACATATGCTGCTGTTTGACCGCGGTAGTATGGGTAAATCATTTCTTTGGCCACACCATCTTGCTCCGTTTTCTTTTGTGTTGAAAAGGTGTCCCTCATCGTTCCCATTACAATTAGTCGGTCTTCATAGATATACAGTTCATTCGGTCGAAAACCTTCTTCTTGAACTTCACTTAAAAGCTGACTATCTCCAGCTGGGTGCCCTCTTGTAATCAAGATGTCATCTTGTCGGGCAAAGTAGAAATTCTTTCCGTCTGTTTTCACAACATCACCCTCATCTACTCCATCAACCTGTACGTTGGTTTTCGATGTATCGTTACCACTACTAGCTGAATCGGCAGAAGCGCTCTCTTCTGAGGATGCTGAAGAATCTGCTGACTCTGCTGTTGCTTGCGCATCAAATGTCTGATAACGAGTTTCTTGGTTTTTCTGCATCTCATCTAAGATTGCAATAAAATTTTCTTTCGAGCCGACTGAAGGTAGTTCATCTCGTGTTTGAAACTCAAGTGTAAAATCTTGCTTCATTTGTTTACCTTCTGCAGAAGTCACGTTACTTGAGATTTTTAACGTAAACTGCTGGTTTAGTGGATATCCTTCTTCAGGAGACTGGACCTTTAATGTTTTACCATCTTCTGAGAGTTGAAACGAGATATCCATCTCTTGATTGTTCTCACTTGTCACGTTGACTGTCTCGTATGTAAAACTCTCTTCGTCCATTTGTTTTGAAAAAGTAACTGTCCAATTCTTGTGAACAGGCACCACTTTTGCTTCATCTTCCCCAACATCAGCCAATACTTCGTGCTGTTGAAGGGAGAAAATAGCAAAAATCGAAACGACAACCGCCGCCATAATCATGTACAATCGTTTCATTTTCACACCTCTTTCTTCTTATTTAGTAAAGTAGTCGGTATGAAAAGAAAAAAGTTACAAGTGTCTGAAATATATGTAAAAAAATTGCTAGATTTATAATTTTTCATAGTTATTTTAATGAAAATTTTTCCAAACATTTTCCATTGAGTTTGAGAGTGTATTTTGAAATAATTGGAAAAAATACAAATATGGAAAAAATACAAATATGGAAGGAGGATAATGTTGGATTTATATGATTTTGGAATCCTTATTTTAACTTTACTGGCTTTTTTATTTATCATTAATCTATTAGTTAATGAATATCTGAGCAAACGTAAAAAAAACAGCACTCTATTATTTGTAGAATCACTCATCCAAGGAGGATTAATTAGTATAGTTGCGGTTATCCTCAATTAAAAAAGTTTGGCGGTGACTAAATTGGAACTTACCTTATCAAACTATTATTCTATTACAATTAGACAGTATTGTAGTTCAGATTTTCCTAGCATTCAACAGCTAAACACACAAGAAGGTTGGCACTCTCATCCAGATCGAAGGATAGACGTGAAATTAGCTTGGGATCACTCTAATATCACCTACGTAGCTACTTATCATGATGAAATCATTGGGTATTTAAGAGGGTTTAAAGACCAATACATATCTTTATTTATCTGTGAACTAATCATTTCATAGGAATATAGAGGTTTAGGAGTAGGTAAAGAACTCCTCGATTATGTTCATTGCTTATATCCAAAGACACGCATCGAGATGCTTGCAACGAGCTCTTCTAAAACGTTTTACGACCAATTAGGCTATCGCGCCTTCTATGGATTTAGAAAGAACTTCAATGAATAGGCCTCATCACAGTAGTTCTGCCTTGTAGTGAACTTGCTTATTTCGCTCTATGATGGCTTGTCCCAATTTATGTGAAGAGCGGAGTGCAATAATATAATTCTTTTTTGATGTGCTAATCATCATTCGATCTTTTTCAATTAATGGTAACCCAACGAATTCCGCATCTTTTTCTCCTGTATAGGATTGTATTTGTCGTAGTTCTTTTATATCTGATATTTTAATTTGTTTTGATGTGAATGCTCCTGAAATACGAACATTATCATCCTCTATCGTCCATCTAGTTTTAGCGAAAAAATAAAATAAAACCATAACGATAAAGGATACCGTAACAATTAGTTGCAAAACAATTTCTCTCCTTCCTATTCCTTATTATTACAAACACATTACGAACGCATTTCATTTTTGACCAAAATCTGTAACAATTCGTTTTATCTATTCGACTAACTACTTAAAAGGAGGTACAAATTATATGAAAATGAGATTTCTTCTATATGTCCTGTTAGGCATCACTTTAGTAGTATCTGCTTGCAGCAATAATGAAGGCGGTGATGCATCTAAAAGTGAAAATAGTGAATCCGCTAATACAGCTGAAGGAAGCAAAGAATCAGCAAATACTGATGCTCAACAAGAAAGTTCTACAGGGAATCCTGAAAAACAAGAAAGCTCGTCTCAATCGGAAACTAATGGAGTTGCGGATGTGTCACAGGACGAACAAGTAGATATTACAAATCAAGACAAAAAAATGATCATCTACAACGCCGATATTTCGATAAAGACGAGAGAATATAATCCATTTTACCAGAAACTAGAGCAACTCATCCAAAAACATAAAGGCTATATCGTTAACAGTTCCGTCAATAAAGGGGACAATGAAAAAACAAATGCAACAGTCAAATTACGCGTACCTAAGGAAAACTTTTACCCGTTTGTAAATGGTTTGTCCCCTATTAGTGGGTCCATAACCAATAAAGACATATCAGGAAGAGATGTAACAGAGGATTATGTTGACCTAGAGTCTCGATTAAAAGCAAAGCAAAAAGTAGAAGAACGACTACTCTCCTTTATGGATCAGGCAGAAGAAACAGAACAACTCTTGCAGGTTTCCAAGGACTTAGAAAGGGTTCAGGAGGAAATCGAAGTCATTCAGGGTAAAATGAATTATTTAGAAAATCAAAGCGATTACTCCACCGTTACCTTACACATTCAAGAAACAAAGGTGGTTGTATCCAATTCCGAATCCAATGATTTGCAAACATGGACGAAGACAAAACAAGCGTTTCATCAATCAGTTGATGGATTGCAAAAATTTCTCTCCTTTTTAACGGTCGCATTAATAGGTTATTCGCCTATTATAATCTTGTTGCTTCTTGTTGTTGGAAGTATTATTGGCTTGCGGATTTGGAGGAAAAAGCGCCAACAAATCAACGACTCAGACTAGCCCTAACATACTAAATGACCCTTTTCAAATAATGAATATATGTTAACATATTATGTAATAACACAAAGGGGGATTTTAAAACCATGCGCCTAGTAGAGCTTTCGCATGCTTACAAACAAGAGAAAGGTCATGAGGCTGAAACTGCCGACCAGTTGTTAGATTACTGCCAACAGTTATATATTAAAGGCGAAATAGACTATCCTTCCTACCGATCATTATTTCAACGTTTGCATGAAAAAGGTGCAGAGTCATCTCATAGTGAGACTGAATTGGTTTAAACCCGATGTTTTTACATCGGTTTTTTTATTTTCAAAACGTTTTTTTACATAATTGATTAGGTTCATTCTCCTCCTACCTGGTTAAGCTAATGATATTAACCAAGTAAGGAGGTTTATTTATGAGCCAAGACAACAGTCCTAAAACTGGGCAACCCCCACAAACTCAAAATCATCAACCTGGGTTTGAATATGAAATGCAACCACTTCCGGAATATATAGCTTCCTCTTATAAGGCTAGTGGCAAATTGACTGGAAAAGTCGCCATCATCACAGGTGGTGACAGTGGTATTGGAAGAGCCATTAGTGTGCACTATGCGAGGGAAGGCGCATCTGTTGCGATTGTCTATTTAAATGAACATGCTGATGCAAAAGCCACCAAAGCACTCGTTGAGAAAGAAGGACAACAATGCTTACTCATTAGTGGCGACATTGGAAATGAAGCTTTTTGTGAAACGGCTGTACGTCAAACCATTTCACAGTTTGGCAAACTAGATATTGTCGTAAATAACGCTGCAGAACAGCATCCGCAAAGTGATCTAACATCCATAACGAGCACACAACTTGAAAGAACGTTTCGGACCAATGTCTTTGGTTATTTTTACATGACCAAAGCAGCATTGCCGAATTTAAATAACGGTAGTTCCATCATTAATACATGTTCGGTTACAGCCTATCACGGCTCGAAGGATCTACTTGATTATTCTTCTACAAAAGGTGCCATCACAGCCTTTACGAGATCATTATCTGAAAATATCGTAAACCTAGGGATCCGAGTAAATGGCGTTGCACCAGGGCCAATTTGGACGCCGCTAATCCCTTCTTCTTTTGATGCGCAGAAAGTTTCACAATTTGGTACCACAACTCCAATGAAACGAGCTGGTCAACCGAAGGAAGTAGCACCTATTTATGTATTTTTAGCTAGTGAAGATGCTTCCTATATGAGTGGGCAAATGGTTCACATTAATGGTGGGATGATTGTAAACGGATAAAGGAACAGTTTCAATTCCTTGCATTCTTTTTAGTATGAATTCAAACTATTATTTGGGATGAAGCACTACTCCTGCACATCCAAAAACGAGAGTTAGAAAGGATTTGAAACGATGACAACAGATTATTCAACTCTATTTGAACAAACACACATCGGAACAATCCCTTTTTCCAATCGATATATTGTCGCTCCTATGACGCGAGTGACTGCAAATAACGATGGTACAGCAAATGATACCATGAAGAAATATTATGAACGCTATGCCAAGGGTGGCTTCAGTGGTATTATTTCCGAAGGGATTTACATTGATGACGCTCATAGCCAAGGATATGATAATCAACCAGGTCTTGTAACGGAACAACACAAGCATGCTTGGAAGAAAATTGTTGATCAAGTTCACGAATATGATACCAAAATGGTAGCCCAATTGATGCATGCAGGTGGACAGGTTCAAGGAAATGCCTATACAGATGAAACAATTGCCCCTTCTGCTGTTGCACCCAAAGGAGAACAACTTGGTTTCTATGGTGGTTCTGGGCCATTTCCAACCCCAAATACAATGACAAAAGAAGACATCGATCAAGTTATCGCTTCCTTCGCAGATGCTGCAGCTTTAGCTAAGGAAGCTGGTTTTGACGGTGTTGAAATTCATGGTGCAAATGGATATCTTTTGGATGAATTCTTAACAGATTATATGAATCAACGTACAGATGAGTATGGTGGTTCCATAGAAGCTGGATTAAAAATCATCCTCGAAATCATCACAGCCATTCGTGAAAAAGTAGGCGAGGACTACATGGTTGGTATTCGTTTATCCCAAGGAAAAGTATCTGATCAAAGCTATCGCTGGCCAAATAGTGAACACGATGCAAAGATGATTTTCGGAACACTAGGCAATGAAGCACTAGATTATATCCACGTAACAGATGGAGATGGCACCGCTCCAGGCTTCGGTGACAATACTCGCTCCATGGCCCAAGCAGCTAGTGAATTCGGTGGAAAACCAGTTATTGCGAACGGCAAACTAGGTGATCCCGACCAAGCATTGAAAGCTGTTATAGAAGAAAAAGCCGACTTCGTATCACTTGGTACAGGCGCACTTGCTAACCCAGATACACCACACCGCGTAGAGAACGGAAACAAGTTAAAAGATTTCGATGCAGAATCCATCTTGTTCCCAATTGCTCATATTAAAGATTTAGAATTAAATGTAGAAATAAAGTAAAGTTAGCCTCCAGGTACAGTGCGTGTCTGGAGGCTTTTTTGATTTCTTTTATAAGTGCTTCTCTTTTAGATAGTAGGGGGTTATAAGGTGTAAATGCGTGGGTCGCACCCCGATATGCGTGTGTCACACTTCGATATGCGTAACTCTCCCTCTACATTTCCTCCGGAGCCTCAATCCCAAGCAGATTTAGTCCCTCCTTCAGTACAACGGTTACCGCATGAACCATTTCCAAACGAGCGGCCATATACGCATCCTCCTGTAAAATGTGCACTTTTGTATAAAATCGGTTAAAAGCTTGGGCTAGTTTTACTAAATACTTTGCTAGTTTGGATGGATTGTACTCTTGTGCTGAAGCTTTAATCACTTCAGGGAACATAGCTATATGCTTCACAAGAGGCCATACTGCTTCCCACTCTTGTTCAGGGAGGTCATAATGGTTTTTCTTGCTAATGTTTGGCGCTTTTCCAAGTATAGATTTTGCACGTGCATGAGTATATTGCAGATATGGTGCTGTCTCTCCATCAAAGCGAAGCATTTCTTCGTAGGAAAAATCGACATCGTTGCGGCGATCATTTTTAATATCATGAAAAATAACAGCTCCTACCCCTACTTGTTTTGCTACCTCCTCCTTTTTCTCTAACGTAGCATTCTTCTCTTCGATGTTTTGCTTGGCAACATCAATTGCTTTTTGCAAAACGTCCTGTAAAAATACGACCTTTCCTTTTCTTGTCGACATTTTTTTGCCATCTTGCAACATCATTCCGAATGGGATATGGACAAGTTGATCCGCCCAGTCATATCCCATTTTAGATAGTACAGCACGCAATTGGTCAAAATGGAGACTTTGTTCATGTCCAACAACATATAAGGATTGGTAGAAGTTGTAGACATTTTTACGATCAATGGCTGCAGCCAGATCACGTGTGGTGTACAATGTTGTGCCATCGGATTTTTTGATCAAGGCAGGAGGTAACCCTTCTGCTTCTAAAGGGACAACTTGCGCTCCTTGAGATGTTTGGAGCACCCCTTTTTCCTTGAGCTGCTCGACCACTTCAGGCGTTTGATCATGGTGATAGGCCTCACTTTTATCGGAATCAAAAGTAACACCTAATAAGTTGTAAATTGTTTGGAATTCTTTCAAGGACTCTTCACGAAACCACTTCCAAAGTTTTGTAGCATACACATCTCCATCTTCTAACTTTTTAAACCATTCTCTTCCTAAATCCTCCAGCTTCTGATCCTGTTCTGCTTGTTCATGAAAAAAAATATATAACTTGAGCAGTTCTTGAATAGGGTTAGAACGAACAGTCACCTCATTTCCCCATAATGTGTACGCGGCGATTAGTTTACCAAACTGTGTTCCCCAATCCCCTAAGTAATTGATACGAACAACATCATACCCACATTTCTCTAGCACATTACCAATCGCATTGCCGATTACAGTGGAACGAAGGTGTCCCATTGAAAAAGGTTTGGCTATATTCGGGGAGGACAAATCCATTGTAATGGTCTTCCCTTCACCAAATTCATGTGCCCCATAGTGGTTCTCTCCGACTTGGATTGCCGAAAGCGTGCGCTCCATTACAAGTTTTTTATTGTAAAAGATATTCACATAAGGTCCTATCGCTTCGACCGTATTGATTATGGGAACAGAACCTCTCAACTTTTCCGCCAACTCTTCAGCCAAAAGCTTTGGATTTTTGCGATTTATTCTTGCAAGCTCAAAACAAGGAAACGCAATATCACCCAAATGTTCATACTTTGGCGTTTCTAATACAGTTTCAATTGTCTCTTGGCTTAGACGGTAATCTAACACCTCATAAAGACCTTGCACAACTTCGTTTTTCATCGTTTATTCCTCCTTCTTTTACCATAAAAAAACCCGTCTCTTTCCAACATCAGTTGGGAAGAGACGGGTTTTCATCCGCGGTACCACTCTTATTATCCACTAGACAAACGTAGTCTAGCAAATCGACTCATAGCTCTGTAACGGAAGCGACCGATTACCTCTACTTGTATTCAAGGTAATGCCTCAAAAGTCCGGTTCATTGTAGGCTTGTTTATTAGGCTCTCACCATCCCTAATTCGCTAGAAACGCACCTACAATTACTCTCTTTATCGACGGCTATTTATAGTTAATTTTTAATTATATACACTTCCATTTAAAAAGTAAAGAGATTTTACATACTTGGAACAGCAATCAGCGCACGTGGTACTTTAAGCATATCTCCATTCAATATGACTGTTAGATCGTTGCCTTCTTCCAGTTCAATTGATGTACGTTCATGCGTTACTGTAACTTTCAATAAGCGTCCTCTAAAGTTGATTTTAAAGGAATAGGAATCCCAATCTTCTGGAATCATTGGTGTAAAGTTAAGGCTACCATTCATCACTCTCATACCAGCGAAACCGTGAACAATCGATAACCAAGATCCTGCCATACTTGTAATATGCAAGCCATCCTCTGTGTCATTGTTATAGTTATCTAAATCCAGGCGAGCTGTACGTACATACATTTCATATGCTTTTTCCGTCTCACCGATTTCTGCAGCTAAGATGGAATGTACGCATGGAGATAGGGACGATTCATGCACAGTCATTGGTTCGTAGAAATAGAAATTACGTTTTTTCTCTTCAAGAGAATATTTATGGTTTAAGAAATACAACCCTTGGAGTACATCAGCTTGTTTGATAAAGCATGAACGTAGAATTTTGTCCCACGACCAGTTTTGATTGATTGGTAGATGCTTAGAATCAAGCTCTGACATAGCCATCAATTCTTTATCCATGAATCCGTCCTGCTGCAAGAAAACACCTGTTTCTTCATCGTAAGGATAATACATGTTATTAATGATGTGTTTCCAGTGATCAAGCTCTTCTGTGCGTATACCTAATGCATGTACGAGTTCCTCATAGCGCCCAGGATAACGACGTTGTAAGAATCTAGCTACCCCTAATGTGTACTCTAGTGTCCAAGCAGCCATACGGTTCGTGTACCAGTTGTTATTCACATTGTTTTCGTATTCATTTGGACCCGTTACGCCAAGCATAACGTACTTTCCTTTTCTAGCATTAAAATGAACACGACTGGACCAGAAACGACTAATCTCAGCTAGCACTTCAAACCCGTACTGAGGTAAATAAGTTGCATCACCCGTGTAATTCACATAATTCCATATTGCATGCGCAATGGCTCCATTACGGTGAATTTCCTCGAATGTAATTTCCCATTCGTTGTGAGACTCTTGGCCATTCATCGTTACCATTGGATACAAGGCACCATTTAATCCTAACTTTTGCGCATTTTCTTTTGCTTCATCTAAATGGTTGTAACGGTAGATTAAAAGATTACGGGCAATGGTTGGATCTGCGGTACTCAAGTAGAATGGTAAGCAATAGGCTTCCGTATCCCAATAAGTACTTCCTCCATATTTTTCACCTGTAAACCCTTTAGGACCAATATTCAGGCGTGGATCATCTCCGTCGTACGTGTTATATAGTTGGAAAATATTATAGCGAATGCCTTGCTGAGCTTCAGCGTCGCCGCCTACTGTTACATCAGCTTTTTTCCAACGTTCTTCCCAAGCATCCTGTTGAGCGTCAAACAGCTCATCAAACCCAGCTTCAAAAGCATCACCCACTAATGCGATGGCCTTTTCTGCCAGCTCTTCTTGCTCATAATCGCGATTGGTCGTCACAGCGACATATTTATAAAATGTAACAGGCTCACCTTCCGTTGCGGCTACCTCAATCGTGTTATCGATGTATTCTTCTTCGTCAGTTGTGTTCGTAACTTGAATCTCTTGACCATACACAGATGTTCGCATAGCAGCCGTCACGTCAAAAGCTGTTTTACGGGTGCGCATGGATAAGACACCAACGTTGTCAACCACTTCATGGTGGACAGGTTCCCAGAAATCCTCATCGTAATTTGCATCTTCGTTTCGAACATCACCATTGATATAAGGTTGGAAGGTTAATGTTCCATCAAAATTAACAGGTTTGATTTCGTAACGAATCGCCACAAGAGAATGACTTACAATCGAAAAGAAACGAGTTATATTCGCCTCAATTTTATGGCCTTCTTCATTTTCAGCCGTAAACGTACGATATAAATAACCGTGCTTCATGTTAAGTTCCCTACGAAAATTGGTAACATTCCATGTGTTTAAATCTAATTCTGACCCTTCCACAAAAATACGAATTCCTGTGAAGTTGGGTGCATTTAATACTTTTGCGAAGTATTCTGGGTACCCATTCTTCCACCAGCCTACCCGCGTTTTATCAGGGTAATAAACCCCTCCAATATACGTCCCTTCATGAGTATCTCCACTATAGGTTTCTTCAAAATTACCGCGCATCCCCATATGACCGTTTCCAATACTCATTAAGCTTTCTGCTAACCGATTTTTCTCAGGATGAAGCTCTTGTTCTACTACTTTCCATTCATCAACTTCTATAATACGTTCCACCGTTATCACCTCTCCAATTGTAAAAGAGTAATAGCAAACATTGCGCCCATTTGTGTATAAAGATTGGCTATTTCTTAGAAGCTCCTTTTATATCCTTTGTCGAACTACGGTCCATGACATGGTAAGGAACAATAATACGTTTAGCAGGCTCTTCCTTATTACATACTTTATCTATTACACACTTTGCAGCTTGGTTGCCTAGTTCATAAATTTGAATATCAATCGTCGTCAATGGAGGTCTCGTAATCTCTGATAAATAAACGTTATTAAAGCTAACAATCGACACATCTTCTGGAACCCGTATGCCAAACTCCTCAAGCATTGTAATAACCCCGATACTCATTAAATCATCGGCTATAACCAATCCAGTCGGGGGTTCATTAAGTTGGAATAATTGATGGACCGCCTCTCGTCCTCCTGATTTCAGAAATTCCGCGTGAATATAATAGTCTTCTTTTATCGGAAGTTCTGATTCCTGGAGAGCCAATTCATATCCTTGCATCCTGTCTAGCGTAACCACTAGATCCGTATCACCACCGATGAATGCAATGCGTTCATGACCTTCATCAATTAACAAATTGGTAATGTCTCTTGATGCACTCACATTGTCATTGTCCACATGGGTGACCTTATCCATGTTTCCATGTGGTTTTCCGATTAACACAAATGGGAAATCCTTTTCGAGTAAGTAATTGGCTACTGGATCATCGACACGAGAGTAAAGCAAAATAATACCATCAACACGATTACCATGTACCATTCGCTGGACACCTTCATACACTTCCTCATCTGTTTCACCAGTAGAAATGTAAAGAGAATAATCTAATTGATGTGCTACTGAACTAATACCCCTTAATACCTCAGGGAAAAACGGATTCTGTAAAGCTTTATCAGCAGAAGACTTCATGACGATACCTAATGCTTGAGTTGAACGGTTCGCTAAACTTCGAGCATTCACATTTGGATGGTAGCCTAATTCCTTCATTGCTTTTCGCACACGTTTTTTCGTATCTTCACTAATTCTAGGATGATCTGCGATAACCCGCGACACTGTAGAAGGAGCCACTTTAGCTGCTTTTGCCACATCCTTGATTGTAATTGCCATTATTTTCCACCTCCTTGACGACGATGTTCGTTCCTATCTGAATGTCGTACCTTTCATTTTTTTGAACTCTTCTTAATTAAAAAAGCTCTAGTTCCACCTCTGAATGTTGCAATTCTTTCCTCTCCCCATTCATATACACTTCTTGTTGATTCTTTAGACCATGAAACCTAAATGAAAGGGAAGCGTAAGCCGGTTTAAAGGTCCCTTCTTTTTCACCAATAGATACATCTACTCTCGTAGGGTGACACTCTACTTGGATAGGAAGCTTAAGGGAATTGCTTTGTTCATATTGATATGTTTCTCCATCATCTTCGTAAACATAGCTTTCATAAGTGCCTTCTTGCCCTGCGTACACATGGACGTATAATTCCTCTTGCTCTACCATAGTGGATTGGCGACTTGGACTATGAGTTATAAATGTTCCTTGTTTAACAAATATCGGCAATGTATCCAACTCAGCATGAATGAGGTGGGATGAGGAACCTTCGTATTGCTCTCCAGTAAAGTAATCAATCCAATTCCCTTTAGGTAGATATACGGCCCGATCAGTTACATCCGGTTGCATGATTGGAGCAATAACCACGTTATCTCCAATCATAAATTGATCATTTAGATTATAGGTTTTCTTATCTTCTGGGTATTCCAAGAATAACGGTCTCATAACAGGTAAACCGGTTTCGTGAGCGTTTTGGAACAACATATAATGCTGCGGTAGCCACTGGTAACGAAGTTGAATATATTTTTTGATAATAGCCTCATACTCTTCACCAAACTGCCAAGGCTCTTGATACAACGTCCCAATCGCAGAGTGATTACGAAAGTATGGGGTGAATGCTCCAACCTGGGTCCATCTTGTTAACAATTCGCCATTGGTATCATGGGCAAAACCACCAACATCAGGCCCTGTGAACGGAACGCCTGAAATGCCTAAATTCATACACATTGGCAAGGACATTTGTAGGTGTTCCCAAAAGCTTCGATTATCTCCTGTCCATACAGATGCATATCGTTGCACTCCAGCAAAGCCTGCTCTGGTAAGGAGGAACGAGCGCTTTCCATTTAAATGTTGCTTCATTCCTTCAAATGTAGCTTTCCCCATTTGCAAACCATATAGGTTATGTAACGCCCTATGAGTTGCTGGTTTGCCATCATTTTTGTGCATAACGGTTGTATCCATTGTTTTCGTTTCATTAAAAACAGCTGGTTCGTTCATATCGTTCCAAATACCTTCAATACCAAGGTCAGCATAGTACTTGTGTTTATTCGCCCACCATTTTCTTGTTGGCTCATCCGTAAAATCTGGAAAAGCACTTTCCCCTGGCCAAACCTCTCCTGTATAAAGGTCGCCTTCGATATATTTACAAAAATGATCTTCACGAATTCCTTCTTGATACGTTTTGTATTCAGGATCTTTCTTTACGCCAGGATCAACAATTGGGACGACTCGAATCCCAATGTCCTTCAAGTCACTTATCATTTGTTTTGGATTTGGAAATTGATCCTTATTAAAGGTAAAGACACGGTACTCATCCATGTAGTGTATATCTAAATAGATTACATCAAGGGGGATGTCTTTATCTAAAAATGTCTTAGCAATTTCACGAACTTCTTTTTCACTTTCATAGCTATAACGAGATTGATGATAGCCAATCGCCCATTTTGGTGGAATGGTCATCCGTCCCGTGATGTGTGTATATTGCTCCAAAACCTTCTTTGGTGTTGGACCTACAAATACGTAATAATCTAGTTCCCCACCTTCGGCTTTAAACGAATAATAGTCTGGCTCTGATTTCATATCAAAGGTAGATTTGTAGCTGTTATCAAAGAAGATACCATGTGCTCTACCATTACGCAGAGTCATGAAATAAGGAATGGATTGATACAAAGGATCCGTTTCTTGATTATGCGGTGCATACACATCTGTATTCCACATGGTATAACGTTCCCCGTGCTTATCTAAGAAGCCTGATTTTTCACCAAATCCATAGAATCGATCTTGTTGATTCATTTGCTTGTAGCAAATAACCTCCCCTGTTTCATGGTAGCCCATTCCTCTATCTTGCTCAGAGACAACTTCTTGTCCATCAGCATCTAGGATGGAGAGTCTGAACGGAGATTTGTGGACTACCGCTTTTAAGGCAGAGGACGTAATCGTAATGTGTTCTTCCTCTTCGTTTATTGAACTGTTCACCTCTTGTTTTTGAGCATAAACAGCAGGGGTGGAATCACAACTAGGTATTTCAACTGAATTCATCGTAATTCGAATGATATCGTCCCGGTAAAGCTGAACCGTTACATATCCATGCTCACATTCCACCTGATATCCTCTTCTGGTTTCGGTTACGTTTTTTACATTTCCTATATCATGGTAAGGTGTTTCTGCTATGTTTGCTTTTTTTCCTGGATGGATCGCAAAGCTTGTATCTTCAAGCATTCCATTCCCTCCTCTGATGCTTATTCTGTCTGATTTTGTTTATTTTTTCGACTTACTACAACAACAAACGCAACAAAGGAACCCATTACTGCAAAGATAACTCCAATAAACAGATAATTTAGTCCTTTATCTTCTTCTGTCACGTAAATATCTGCGGTTTCTCGATCTAAAGCGATTTTATATTCGCCATTTCCTTGATCCCGGGCAATGGAGTCATAGATTAGCCCGCGTAACTGAGATCCCTCTGGTACTCCTGTTAACGTTGCATTCTTCGTTTCGACATCGTTGTTAATAGCTATAAATACGGAGTGATCTTCATATGTTCGTTTAAATACGCCAAACGCGCCTTCATCAACTACTTGCTCAAAGTCCCCATGGGTTAGAGCTGGGAATCGTTTGCGTATTGCTGCTAATTGTTCCATATGTTTCTTCAGTTCTGTATCGCCTGTTTTAAAATTCATGTCTCTTCTGTTATCAGGATCTTCGCCACCATCTAGTGGAACTTCTGTCCCGTAATATACGATAGGCATTCCAGGTGCAGTGTACATATACGTTAATGCTAGCTTCCATCTTGTTAGTGGATTTTGTTTATTTTCTGCAGCTAATCTAGTAAATCGCTTATTATCATGATTATCTAAAAAGGTTCCTAGATGGTGCGGATTTTCATAAAAGGCCATGTTTCGTTGCCACACTGTACTCAACGCACTCACCGAGTTTCCTGGCCCTTGAAATACTTGTCTAGCTGTTTCAAAAAACGGGTAATCCACAAACGAATCAATTCCTGTTTTTTCATATTCAGCAATGTAACGAGGATCTTCACTATAGACTTCCCCTAACAAGTAGAAATCAGAATCAATGCTTTTGACATGATCACTAAAATCCTCCCAAAATGATTTCGGGACATGCTTGACGGTATCTAAGCGAAAGCCATCTACTCCTGTTTCTTTAATCCAATACTCCGCTACATCAAATAAGTATTGCTTCACTTCTGGATTTTCTTGTTTCAAGTCAGGCAAACCATATAACCAACTATTCTCTAGTTGATCCTGACTATCACCTATGAGTGGTGATTGCTCATGAAACCAATCCTGTTTGTCTTCCTCATTGACCCATGGATGTTCGGTACCAGTATGATTCACAACAAAGTCAAAAATCACTTTCATATCTCGTTTATGTGCTTCTTCTACTAATTTCTTCGCGTCTTCCATGGTTCCAAAGTTTTCTTCTACACTCTTAAAATCTTCAATCCAATACCCATGATAGCCTTTTGCTTGGTTATCCATGATTGGTGTTAACCATATCGATGTAAATCCTAGATCTTTGATATAATCTAGCTTATCAATCACACCTTGCAAGTCCCCACCATGATACGCCTTAGGGTCTTTTGGATCGACATTATAATCATTGTCTAGGTTACCGTTATAAAAACGATCCACCATAATAAAATACATTAGCTCGTCTTCCCAGTTTCGTTCTTCTTTTTCAGCTGCTCCTATAGTTGGAAGGGCGTAAAAAAGAAGAAACGGAATCATTAGGAGCGCAAAGAGTACGCTGCTTTTTTTCATTTTCCGTTCCTCCATTTGTAAACAGTTTCATACGCCTTTAAGATTATCCTTTTGTACCGCCTGCCGTCAATCCAGAAACGAAGTATTTCTGGAAAGATAGGAATAGAATTGCAATCGGAATTGCGATCAGAATACTCCCAGCT